>CAZVKP010000099.1:0-9227 GCA_964627635.1 uncultured Calditrichaceae bacterium
GCCTCCACCTGCGCCACTAACTTCAAAAACAGCCGCAGCTTGCAGATTTCCACCGCCTCTTCCATGATATCCACACCGTACAGATTGTTGATGATGATGGATTTGTAAATGAAATATTTGCGGTTAGGGTGTTTCTCAATACGCTGCAATTCTTCCTTAAAATCGGAGAATTTTGTTGCGCGGGCGTCCGCCGGAAGCTCTTCCAAAAACAGTTCCATGCGGTCCAGGCAGGCTTCATACAGCGGCTCCAGAATATTCAGCGCCGCAAACAGAAACGCTCCCGAACCCACGGTGGGATCCAGTATGGTAATTTTTTTAATCGCCTTGTAAAACGCACGCAGCAGGTCAGGATCGTCCGCACTCTCAATCACATCCTGGGCAAATTGCCGGATATTCAGATTGTATGTGATGAAATCGTTGATTTCGGTTATCTCCCCATTCAACAATTTACTGCGCACATCCAGACAGCGGGTGCGCCGCTCCACATACTCCCGCCAGGTCTCGGTAGGCAGGGTCAGTGGATTCCCATGCTCATCTTCCCATTTTGCTTCCCGCAAGTTGTAACGGTTGTCGAACATGCGTTCCTTTGGGTCGTGCATTCCCTTCTGCACAAAATCCGGCAGTTCACTTTCCGGAATAATATTGCCGTCTTTGTCAATTACGCCTCTTTTTACAGCATCATAGATGTAGCGGTCGGGGTCGCTCTGCAACAGTTTCCAGATAGAATCTTCCCCTTCAAAGGCAGATTTGTATTTCCGTTTGGCTTCATCGAACAGAAAAGGAACAACCGTATTTTTGGAGATGTATTCGGTGATGTCCTCTTTGGTATAATAAGCGCCCATCTGTTTCTGGTTAATATATTTCTCGAAGATGTAGCCCAGCACATCGGGATTAATCTCGTTGTCTTTCCGCAATGGTCGTTCATCCAGGTGCCACTGGTACTGCTCGAAGAAATCGAACAGCTTTTTAAAGGCTTCATCTGCAATCTGAATTTGCTCTCCGTAAAGTTGCTCGATTTGGTGACGCTGAAATATACCGCCGTTCAGATAGGGAACCTGACCGAGCAATTTATTGACTTCAGCCGGTCTGTCGGATTCTTTTCTGGCTAAGCCTTCGAAGAACAGCGGGCACAGAAAATTCTTGTAATAGCCATCCCCACCGGATGTTTGAAACTCATTTAATTTATTTCGCAGATAATTGAGATCATTATTTAAAAATCTCTTTTTCTGGATGAAATAGATAAACATTAGCCGGTTCAGCATCACCGAGACATACCAGCGCTGCATGTCCTCTTCCGGAATCCCTTTTAAAAATTTCAAAAAAGTTGCGTGTTCGGATTTGAAGCGATCGTAAAAGCGTTTGGTGACTTTTTCTACGTCGAATCCGGCCCGCACCCGTTGGGATACATCCACAATGGACAGGTCATCTTCCTCTTTTAATTCAAAGGCAATCGATTGCAATTTTTGGATCAATGCTTCACCGGACTGATAGCTGAAGAATTTATGCTCCCGGCAGGCTAACGGCTTTCCTGGTTCCTGTTTGACCCACTGCCAGATTTGTAATCCGCGATTTTTGTCAATATAAATAATCAGATGCTCGTGCACAGACCGGGCAACTTTTCTCTCGATCTTACGGCGGGTGGCATAGTCCGGAAAGGATTCGCCATCGGTATGCTCATACACAAATACGGCCAATCCTCTTTTCTCCGCAACAGCCTGCAGTAGATACTCCTCTCCGTCCAGTTGAATGCTCAAACCGGATTGATAGTGATTCCAGCCTAATTCTTCAACAAACAGGTTCTTGAGATCGAACGTTCTTAGATTTTCCCTGACGGCATGATGATTTAATGGCATGTAAGTTTATCCCTGGTGTATTTATCTATTATTAATACTGTTGCAAAATAACATAATTTGTTTTGAATTTTGGAAATTGATTGTGTCATTAGTTCAGCTTGTTGAATAAATATAAAAATTTAATTTGAGATGAACCTCAACCCCATCCCCCAGGTATTTGTACTGATTTGTCCTGAAATTGAAAGCCCCCTTCCCCTTCTCCATGTTGGAGAAGGGAAAGGGGGATGGGGGAAAGGGATGAGGTATAATTATAATCACCATATCATATACCATTTTAAATATTCTTACGCTGTTCTGAGCTAAAGATATAATCATATTCTGGAAATTCCATGTTCCGGATAAATGTCCAATTCAGGCATCTTTTAATCCCATTGAGCAGATAATCCGTGGTTCCTGCTGTTCCTGTTCTTCTTCATGGATAATGCACAGGCGGTCTTCTTCTCTTAAATTGATCACCAGATTTGCCAGTTCTTCATCTGAAATACCACTGCGCAGTTGCCGGTTTAAAGCATCTTTGGCAACGCTCCGTAAAGGATAGCGATAAATCTCATCCAGTACCTTTTTCAAATCTTCGGTCTCAAACAAAGAACCCTGCACTCTTTCATAATATTTTTTCAACCGTTCGTATGTTCGGAATCGTGCGCCCGTAGGTCTGCCCAATTGTCCACCGACGTTTCTCTCCTCACTCACAATCGTTTCCACGCCCTTGTGGACCAATTGATGGTGGTTCTCGAACCGTGGCAGCGCTGGAGTATCCGGGTCACATTTGGCTGCCTTTAAAATAGCATATTGGGACTCGGTCACATTCGTCCCGTTTTTACCCATCCACGCCAGAGCATCATTGTCATCAGCGGTTTTCATATAAACCAGCACACCTTCCGGTTCTTTGGTGCTGGGTTTATGTTGTCGAGTTGAATAAATGACCGGCGATAATTCAGGAATTATTTTCTTTAGTTTAGGATTATCATCTATGGCATTTTTCCAGATCTGATAAGCATAGGAAGACAGATCAACCTCGCCGTCCGTATCATCATCCAGAATGCCTGCTTTTTCATTATAGAGATCAACAATTGTCTGTTCATTCCGGTCGTCTTCAAAAAACGCTTCATCGGTACCAACCACTTCCGCATTCTCTTGCAGACGCCGCCGAACCCGGGCTCGCAACCGGATCACCCGTTCCACACCTTCGGCAGGCAAGAAGGAGTAACTCAAGATTTGGTCTGCCTGCTGACCGATGCGATCCACCCGGCCCGCCCGCTGAATTAAGCGGATAATTGATCATAATTTAAAACAATAGCGCAATCCTGCAGATTTTGACCTTCACTCAAGACATCAGTCGCTACGATTACCCGGAGTTCATGTTCAGACGATATCAAGTTTCTCTTATTATTACTGCCCGGACTGAACCGATAGGCAATGGTGGTGGGATCCGCCGAATCTCCGGTGACACCTTCACATTTGGAAATGCCTCGGGACTTCAACTGTTCGCTTAAATAGCGCACTGTATCTGCAAACTGGGTAAAAATGATTATTTTATCAGTCGGGTGTTTTTCAGTCACTATTTGAATCAGAGCATTCAATTTTTCATCTTTTTGTGGATTCCATTCGCCGCATTTCTGCAGGATATTGAACAGCGCGGCAGCATCCTCTTCCAGATCCTTCAACAAGGATTTGATAAACAAATTGGAACGTAACCACTTGAATCGTTTTTTTATGGTCGTGGAATAGTATTCATAAATTTCAGCAGCCTGGTTTTTATAATCCTCCAATGACAGAACGGACAACTTGTCATGATGCCAACTTTCGTCACTATTGTTTTCATCATCTAAAAAAGATCCAGTTACCTGAGTTGATTCTGCATCTTCATCGAAGAAACGGGGATCTAACATTTCGGGAGTTTGGGCACCAATGGGGATGTCCATACTATTTTGCAAGGCATGAATATAAACGTAATTACGCAAAATGTGACGTTCCACGGATTGTAGAAAAGCAGTGCCGCTGCTTTCCAACCGTTTAAAGAGATTGGTTCGGGAGAAACCCATTAGCCGTTTCCCCGCCCGTGATAAGTCCTGAATTATTTTACTTTCATTTTGAGTAGGCGGTTGGTGGGGCTTGGCAGCCAGGTAGTTCCCCAGTCCATAACGTGGTAAATTCAAACCGTTGATCGTATTAACTACATCCGATGCATACAGTCTGGCATATTGGTCCTCTTTATTTTGTTCATCAATTCTGAATTTAATTGTTTTGGGAATTCGATCCGGGAAATAAGACCTCTCTCCGGTTGGAAATATTAAATACCGGCGACCTATTTTTTGGTCGGTCTTTGCATAATTATTCTGAATAAAACTGCGGGTTCTTCTCACCAAAAAAAGCCTCATCAACTCCTGCCAATCATCGGTGTATTCACTCTTCTCGAATGCAGATAATGAACGAACAGGGCTTTGATATTTGCGCATGAATTCAGTTTCACCAATTTCTTGCAGAAATCTTTCCGGGCGAATCCCCAGATTTTTGTCTTCCGGTACAAACAGGCGCAATTGATTCGATAAATCAAGGTATGTCTTGTTGTAGGGAGTGGCAGATAACAAAATACACCGGCTGTCGTTCTGCTGAATATATTCCTGAATAGCCCGATATCTTTTTCCGTCCCGGTTTCGCAGATTATGACTTTCGTCGATGAGCACAATGCGGTAACGCCTTAAATCCGGTAATTCATTGATCACACGACTTAATGGTAATATTTCGGCATGCAACCGATAATCATATCGATATCCTTCCCACATTTTTACCAGATTTTTAGGGCAGATAATCAGGGTTTCCAATCCTACATCTTTTTCAAATATTTTCGCCAGGGCAGTAGACATGATGGTTTTCCCCAATCCAACCACATCTCCAATCAAAACACCACCACGATGATGGAGATGATGCGCCGCAATTTTTATGGCTGCAATTTGAAATTCCAATAGCTTATCCTCGAATTCCTTTGGAATCTTAAACTCGGCAAGTCCGGAGCGTGCTTCCTGTGACAGATGATACGCCATTTTGAGATAAATATAATAGGGTGGAATAAGCTCTTCACGTGCCCAACTTTCTTCTATGATTTGTACCAATTCATCCGATATATCAATGCACCACCGATCATTCCAGCGGTCTTCAAACCACTGGGCTAACTTATCGCATGCGTCATGATCCAGAACATCCACATTGAGCTCACCCTGTTCGGACAGACCGGCAAATGTCAAATTGCTGCTGCCTACAAAACCGATTTTTGGATTGACCTTATCGGAACGGAAAAGCAGATATAGCTTAGCGTGCAAGGTATGCCTCAGGTACAACTTCACGACAACTTTTCGCGCCTTGATCTGGGCTGCCAACCGTTGCAGACCTATCTCATCTTCATTTGTGGGTATTCCGACTGCTAATTGATCTCTGAACTCCTGTGCCAGCCGTTTCTTCAACCGAAGTGCGGTTTGATTGTCCAGAGAATAATCTGATTTCATAAAACTTAAAGCCTTCCTTAGCTCGTCCTTTGGAAGTTGTTGCATTCCTACTAATAACCGGCAGCAATTTCCGGGACCACCAGACCATTTTTCGATTAAAGAATCGATCTGCTTCCATCCCCTCATATTAAAATATCCCACACAAAAATCAGCGTGATCAGATACTTCCAGAGTTTCTTTCAGTGAAGGTAAAAGGGATTTTTCGATGTTATCAAAGATTCGGGGCATCTCAACTTTCCCCAAAATTTATGTTTATTTTTTAAGTAGTTGAAATTAGTTTAATAATAATCAAAAAATAGAGCAATAAATTCAAAAAGTAAATTAAAAATATTAATTCTTTAATTAATATTCGGCAAATCAGAAAATAAGATTAGGTTGACGATTGCCTTCACATTTTTTGGAATCTCACACAAAACAATTTGTTATTTCCACATATTCTTATTAAGATTCCGTCTCATTAAAATGGAGTATTTATGAAACTGTTTCGAATGGCGGCAATGTCTTTATTATTACTTCTTCTAACCGGAAATATTCATGCACAACTCCAAATAAAACAAGCATTTCCCAATCTGTCATTCACTAAGCCACTGGGTTTGGAAAATCCTGGTGATGGGAGTAATCATTTATTTGTAGTAGAGCAGCAGGGTGTAATCTATGTTTTCGAAAATGATTCAAATGTTACCGAAACTTTCATTTTCTTGGATATCAGAGATCGAGTGAATGACGGTGGTTCGGAAGAAGGTTTACTGGGTTTGGCATTTCACCCAGAGTTTAGCAGTAATGGTTACTTTTTTGTCAACTACACCGCATCCAATCCTCGTAGAACCGTGGTTTCCCGATTCAAAACAAACGAAACAAATCCGGATTCTGCCGATAAGTCCAGTGAACATATTATTCTGGAGGTGAATCAGCCATACGGTAATCACAACGGGGGGCAAACCGCTTTCGGACCGGATGGCTATCTTTACATCAGTTTGGGGGATGGTGGCTCAGGCGGTGATCCGCAGGGGAACGGGCAAAATCGCAAAACGCTTTTAGGCAGCATTCTTCGTATCGATGTGAATTCAACTACGGACAGCACCAATTATGACATTCCTGCGGATAATCCTTTCGCCGGGAATAGCATGGGTTACCGGGAAGAGATCTACGCTTATGGTCTGCGCAATCCCTGGCGGTTTAGCTTTGATTCGGAAACCGGTCGACTATGGGCAGGTGATGTGGGACAAGGCGACTACGAAGAAGTGGATATCATCAAATCCGGTAAAAATTACGGCTGGAATATTATGGAGGGTTTCCACTGCTTTAATGGTTCCAATTGCGATACCACCGGACTTGAATTACCTGTGTGGGAATACGGGCATAACACTACAGGCGGGTATTCAATTACCGGCGGATTTATTTATCGTGGTGAATCTGTTCCGGAACTCAAGGGCAAATATGTGTATGCTGATTTTGTGAGCGGGCGAATTTGGGCATTAACAACTCAGGAGTCCGACAGCCTTTCAAACGAACTCATTGTTTCATCCGATCTGAACATTTCATCATTTGGAGTAGATGCTAACAATGAACTCTATATCTGCGCTTTCGACGGTAACATTTACCGATTTAAATCGACTGCGACCGCAATTTCTGACTTCAACGAAACTAAATCCGGTAGTTTCCTTCTGAAACAAAATTATCCCAACCCCTTTAATCCGCAAACCAAAATTCATTTCAGCCTAAATTCTGCGAAATGGGTGAAGCTCAACATTTATAATATCCGAGGGCAAAGAATCAAAACACTAATAGCGGAAACCAAACCGGCGGGAGACTTCACCGTAACATGGGACGGAACCAACGAAAATGGAATGATCCAACCCAGCGGTATTTATTTTTATCGACTCCAAACCAACAGAGGATCTTCTGAAATGAAACGGATGCTATTTATCAAATAGAACAATCTATCATAATTACTATGCTACTTTTACAAATTATCAAAATTAAAAAAAGATGGTCAAATACATTCCAGAAAGGAGAAACTATGAGATACAGTCTGCTAATTTTACTTATTCTGACTGTTTCACTCGTTGCACAAGACGGAATTAAAACTGAAGTTGTTGAATACACCCACCAAGATAAAACCCTGCAGGGATTTTTTGCTTATGATTCGGAAATAAAGGGAAAACGTGCCGGTATTTTGGTTGTTCATGAATGGAGGGGTCATAATGATTATGTTCGGAAACGAGCAAGACAACTCGCAACAATGGGATATATTGCCTTTGCCCTGGACATGTACGGAAAAGGTGTTTTAGCCAAAAATTCACAGGAAGCCTCAAAGCTTGCCGGTCAATTTTATGACGACCGGCAATTGATGCGAAACCGGGCAGCAGCCGGTTTGCAGGTGTTAAAAGAACACCCGCTTACCGACACTTCAAATCTTGCGGCTATCGGTTTTTGTTTCGGTGGCACCACTGTTTTGGAATTGGCGAGAAGCGGCGCGGATTTAGAGGGCTTTGTCAGTTTTCATGGGGGTTTAAGTACGCCGGATACCACCGATTCCCACAATATTCAGGGCTCTGTACTGATTCTTCATGGTGCGGATGACCCGTTCGTACCTACGAAAGAAGTACTGACTTTTCAGGAAGAAATGCGAAATGCCCATGTGGATTGGCAAATGAATATTTACGGCGGCGCCGTTCACAGCTTCACCAACCCGGCATCGGGAAGTAACAAATCATCAGGAGCTGCTTATCACGAAAAAGCAGCGAAACGAGCCTGGCGGGATATGCAGCAATTTTTCAACGAAATATTCAAATAAGCTGCAATTTTATCTTAACAAAAAGATAAATCGCCAAATTAGGTGGGATGAATGAACCGGACACAATTAATTTTTCCTTGCATTAGGTGAAACCGAATGTTAAATTTTTTAGCTATATAACGTGGTTTGGGGCGGTAGCTCAGTTGGTTAGAGCGCTACGTTGACATCGTAGAGGTCATCAGTTCGACTCTGATCCGCCCCACACTTTTAGCCACGAATCCCGGGTTCGTGGCTTTCTTTAATATAAACGAAAACTAATTTGATTTTTATGGCACATAAAATAAACATAAAGCTTCCGGACGGAGAGGTCAAACAATTTGATGCCGGTGTCACCGGTCTGGAAATTGCCAAAAGTATAAGTCCCCGCTTGGCAAAGGAAGCTACTGGTATTAAAGTGAATGATAAAGTAAAAAGCCTTCCGGAACCTATTAATGAAGATGCGGAAATTAAAATTCTGACTTTCACGGATGAAAAAGGACGTGATGTCTTTTGGCATAGTTCGGCACACCTTATGGCACATGCTGTAAAGCGAATTTTCCCCAACGCTAAACTTGGAATCGGTCCACCAATTGATGATGGATTTTATTATGATATTGAATTGGACCGCCCGATTCATCCGGAAGATTTTGAGAAGATTGAATCGGAAATGGAAAAAATTGTGGATGAAGATATCCCTATTCAGCGCCATGAATTGGAAAAAGAGGAAGCCAAGGAATTTTTTGCAAAAATC
This sequence comes from uncultured Calditrichaceae bacterium, assembly GCA_964627635.1. GTDB lineage: Bacteria > Calditrichota > Calditrichia > RBG-13-44-9 > RBG-13-44-9 > CAZVKP01. The sequence goes on from CAZVKP010000099.1 coordinate 8,881, forward strand.
AATGAAGATTTGAAACTGGAATTAATAGAAGAGTTCGACGAGGATATCTCTGCCTATTCACAGGGAGATTTCACCGATTTATGCCGTGGTCCCCATCTGCCTTCCACCAAAAAAATTGGTAAAAACTTTAAGTTATTAAATGTAGCCGGTGCTTACTGGCGTGGAGATGAAAATAATAAGATGTTGCAACGGCTTTATGCGACTGCTTATCCCAAGAGAAAAATGCTGGAAGAGCACCTCCACCGTTTGGAAGAGGCAAAAAAACGGGATCACAGAAAGCTTGGCAAGGAACTGAGGCCATATTCCTGGAGATATTTGCCATCAGCCGGAATATTGAATTGCCGGAA
>CAZVKP010000100.1:0-9111 GCA_964627635.1 uncultured Calditrichaceae bacterium
AGGGACTGTTGTTGTCATTTTAACGAATGTCTTTAAAGTTATTAATCCTCGGATAGTCCAACATGCCATCGATCTGTTGGAAAAATCCTTTCAGATGTCCCAGATCAGAAATTCGGCTTTACTGATTGTGGCTGTATCTTTGGGTCAGGGGATCTTCTTGTTTTTAATGAGACGAACCATCATTGTTGCTTCCAGAGAAATAGAATATGATTTACGTAATGATATTTTCTGGAAATTAGAATCACTGACCCAGACTTACTATAATCAAATGTCCACCGGTGACATAATGAGCCGTGCAACTAACGACATGAATGCGGTGCGGGCGGTATTGGGCCCCGGTATTGCGTATTCCATTAATACAATTACCGCTTTTTTATTTGTCATTCCCATGATGCTTTTCATAAGTCCGCTGTTAACCGGTCTGGCATTGATTCCATTTCCGGTAATGGCAGTGATGGTTAATCGATTTGGAAAGGCCATTAATCGCCGGTATGAGAAAATTCAGGCGCAATTGGCGAACATTAGCACCTTTGTGCAGGAGAATTTGTCTGGGATTTCGGTTGTGAAATCCTTTGTACGAGAGAGAAATCAAATCAATCAGTTTCTGAATTTAAATGAAGATTATGTACAAAAAAATCTTAGTTTTGCCAGAATATATGCAGCATTTCATCCCAGCTTAATGTTGGTAATAGGATTTGCCACAGTTTTGGTGTTGTTTGGCGGAGGAAAATTTGTAATAGATGGGAAAATATCTATTGGTGAATTGACGGCATTTATGTTGTATCTGGGGATGTTGGTATGGCCGTCCATTGCGCTGGGATGGGTAATTGGTCTTTATCAGCGGGGGGCTGCTTCCATGAAAAGAATTCGACACATTTTGGATGCTGAACCGGATGTTCATGATGGTCCGTATGTTTTTCTCCCAAATCAAGCTAAGGGAGAAATAGAATATGTTGATTTAAATTTTGGCTATGATGAAGAAAATCCAATTCTGAAAAACATTAATTTAAAAATTGCCCCCCAACAGACTCTTGGTATTTTAGGGCACACTGGTAGTGGAAAGACGACCCTTGTGCAGTTGATCCCGCACCTTTATCCATTAGAGAGAGGTGTTCTTTACATCGATGATCGTGATATCAATGATTATCAACTCAAATCATTAAGAAAGATAATCTCCTATGTTACCCAGGATACTTTTTTATTTTCCGATACCATTCATAACAATATTGCATTCGCAAAACCTGAAGCAACTCGTGAAGAAGTAATCCGGGCAGCCCAAATTGCTCAGATTCATGAAGAAATTATGGAGACACCTAAGGGCTACGATTCTATATTAGGCGAAAGAGGGTTAAATCTCTCAGGTGGACAAAAACAGCGTGTCTCAATTTCGCGCGCCATCTTAGCGAATCCTAAAATACTTATTTTAGACGATGCATTTTCGGCGCTTGATACTTATACGGAAGAATCTATTTTAACAAATTTTAAAACCATTTTTCCTGACAAAACGGTGATTATTATTTCCCATAGAATTAGCACTCTGCAAGATTCGGATAAAATTGTCGTAATGGAAGACGGACAAATCGCAGAAGAAGGAACGCATAGTTACTTAGTCCAATTAGGTAGAATTTATTCACAGATTTATCAGAAACAACTCCTCGAAGAAGAAATTGAAAGTGTGGAATAAGTAGAAATTCCCGTCTTACCCCTATGTGAAAATGTCGAAAAATTTTTGGATTAATATTGATTGGAATAATATTGAAATAAAAAAAAGCAGTAAACCTGCTTTGTCTTTTCGGCGAGGACTCACCTCGGCCATCCGATTCTATTCTTCATAGATGCATGGCCGAGGATTCATCCTCTAAATAAAAAATAAACTGGTGCCAAAATATAAATGATCCATCCTGTTGCTGTGATCAATATCACAGCCAATTGGGCGGATTTTCATTTTTTCAAAATGATTAGACTTATCTTACAAAATTAAATTATTTTGTGTTAAGGAGAAAACAAGATGAAAAGAATATTGCTCATACATACCGGTGGAACATTTGGAATGATGCCCATGGAGCCCTATCGAACGCTGGCTCCTGCCGACATACAAAAGAATATACTGACCTACTTACCCGAAATTGAAAAAATTGCAAATATTGATTTTGAGGTAGCTTTTAATATCGATAGTGCCAATATTCAGATACATCATTGGCAAACGTTGGCACAAATAATTTATGAAAATTATGCAGAATATGATGGTTTCGTTATTATTCATGGTACGGATGCCATGGTTTATACTGCCAATGCTCTTTCGTTTATATTACAAGGATTGGCAAAACCGGTAATTTTAACAGGTTCTCAAAGACCATTAGCCCAAATCCGAAGTGATGCACGGAGTAATTTAGTAAATTCACTGGAATTAGCCACTTTTGACATTCCTGAAGTAGCTATTTTTTTTGGTACTCAATTGTACCGTGGCAATCGCACAGTCAAAATTTCAAGTACCCATTATGAAGCATTTTCAAGTCCAAATTATCCCCGCTTAGCGGAAGTGGGATTAGACATTTCCATATCTAAAAACATTTTAACACCCGGTCCCTCACTCAAATTTTATGACAATTTTGATAACCGGGTTTTGTGCATAAGATTTCATCCCGGTTTAAATATTGAATTTTTAGAATCTATTTTAGCTACATCGATTAGAGCTGTGGTAATAGAGGCACTTGGTGTGGGTAATTTAGCAACCGAGGAAAATTCGTTAATTCCTTGGTTCGAAAAAATGAAAAAAGCCGGAAAGTTGGTTGTTATTTCTTCTCAAAGTCCATATGGAAGAGTGGATTTAAATCTGTATAAAGGTGGCGAGATGATCCAAAAAGCTGGCGGAATTTCCGCATATGATATGACTCCAACCGCAACTGTGGTAAAATTAATGTGGCTGTTGGGCCAATATAAAGATGATTTGAGAAAAGTAACGGAATCACTGTTAAACCCTTTAGCCGGCGAAGTTACTCCGGTCAATAATCAAAAATAACCCATGAAAAAAAGATTTATTTGTAATACCAAACAGGTTAGTCCGGGAGAACCATTTGTTTTTCAAGTGAATAACGAAGAGCAAGCGGTTTTATTTCAGACCCCAAAAGGATATTTTGCGATAGAAAACCGATGCCCTCATGCCGGGGCTTTTCTTAAAGATGGAATTATCGACGCTGAAGAATTGACCTGTATATGGCACGGGTGGAAATTTAATCTTGAAACAGGTAAATGTTTGAATGAACCCGTGGCAAAGATCAAAACTTATCCGGTATTACTGGAAGGGGAACAAATATTTATTAATGACACTCTTGAATAGAAAGAAAAAAAAAGAAGCGCATTAATTTTTTGAGAAGCAGCTCTGTATTATAAAATACGATTAAAGTTTTTAATCAAACGACTAAGATATGGAGTGAGCTATTCTTCCGTTTTAATAATGATATCTTCTTTAACCGGCGTAAAAACACTTAAAGCAACAGCCCGGTTTTCGCCAATTACAGTTGAATGGGGTACGTTGGGTGGAATTGCACAGATATCCCCCTCCACCAGAGTCAATTGTTCCCCATCAATATCGTATTCCAAAGCACCTTCTTCAACAATTGTGACTTGTTCCTGTGGATGAGAATGTTCCGGAAAGTGTAAGCCGGGCTCATAAACATACCTGACCAACATAACACTACCGGTGGTAAAAACCTGTTGAGATAATTTGGGATCGAGAACTTTTTTGTCCGTTTTTTGCCATGAGGAGCGTATGTAATTTGCCATAAAAATTCCTTTCGGATTATATTTGCAAATAAAATAATTATCTGTCACAATTTAATCAATAAATTTGTTAAAATTTGAATGCCAACCAATTATTTCTAATCAGAATTATTCTAATGTATCAGATTAAATTTTCTTGTGATTTATGGTTGATTTTTATTTATATTGAATGTCCAAGAAAATCATATAGTTAAGAAGGAGTGTCATGGCTTCAAAAAAAAAGAAATCCAAACAAAAAAAGATTGAAACGACTGCCAAGACAAATGAATTTTCTGTTTTAGAAAAACTTGAACAACCTAAATACATAGTTGGATTTTTTGTACTACTGTTTTGTTTAATGGTATTTTTATACCAACCACTGGTATTCGAGGGGAAGGAGCCTTCAGGAAGCGATATCGTTTCCGGAATAGGCAGGATGCACCAGTTAAAAGAATTTGAGAAAGAAACCGGGGAAAAAGCATTATGGAATCCCTATATGTTTGGTGGTATGCCCAGGTACCATCGTTTTAATCCGGAAGTTTGGTCTTTAGATACGATCCTAAACAAATTAGATTCTTTAGTTAACTGGAATATTCTGTTATTCCTCACTGGCTCAATCGGGTTGTTTCTATTGGTGAAATACTTAGGTTTATCTTCTATCGCCGGAATGTTGTCTGCACTTGCTTTTGTTTTAATGCCACATTTTCAGGCTTTGATTATAGTGGGGCATTTTTCAAAATTCAGAGCACTAATGTGGATGCCGTTTGTTTTGTTAACAGCTCTGTTATTTATTCAGAAAAGAAATTTGCTCTCCACCTTACTCTTTGTTTTTGCATTGTCCATTCAGTTCAGAACCCAGCATTACCAAATCATGTTTTATACATTGATGTTGGTTCTGTTTATGGGAATTCCCCCGCTATTTCGCTTGATCAAGCAAAAATATTGGGGTGAAGTTGGAAAAATTTTTGGATTTGCAGTAGTAGTGGTGGTTTTTACACTTTTGGTTGTGTCCCAAAATTTGCTATCCATTAAAGAATACACACCGCATTCTACCCGGGGAGGTAATGCGATTTCGCTTCAAGAAAATCAAGAGCCCCAAAAAGAGAGAAAGGGTGTCGGTTTTGATTATGCCACCGGATGGTCTTATTCGTTATCTGAATTTTATAACCTGATTATTCCTAAATTTCACGGGGGCACATCAAGGGAGACCTACACCGGAGATGAAGTCCCGCAGTTAAGAGGAAGACAACTACCAACCTATTGGGGAAGTTTACCCTTCACACAGTCTTACGAGTATATGGGAATTTTAGTGGTATTTTTAGCACTCATTGGCATATTTTTTCAATGGCATCGCTGGGAAGTTAAAGCTCTGACATTGTTGACTATCCTTTCACTTTTAATGGCGTTGGGGAAAAATTTTTCCATAATATATCGCCAATTTTTCTACTATGTGCCTTATTTTGACAAATTCCGCGTACCGATGATGATATTGACTCTGGTTATGTTCACAATCAGTCTTTTGGCAGCATTTGGGGTATCGTTTCTAATCAATATGGATTATTCGAAAAAAGAACTCAGACAAAAATTATATCTCTTAACAGGAATCGTGGGTTTCTTTCTGGTAATTCCACTGCTCTTTGGTTCTTCATTTTCTCTCAGTCAACCGGGAGAAGTTCAACGATATGGACAAGAAGTTGCGAATATGCTGAAAAGAATCAGATTGGAAATGTTAAAAGAATCCAGCTTAAAAAGCCTGGTTTTTTTCGGTATTAGTGTTTTCGGAATTTTCGCTGTACAGAAAAAATGGATTAGAACCGGTTTTCTTCCTTTACTATTTCTGATAATTGTAGCAATTGATTTCGTTTGGTTAAACAGTCATTACATTGATGATAAATTTATAGACGAAGATGTCGCAGAGCAGCGACAATATCGCCAAAATCAAATAGACAAAGTTTTATTAAAAGATAAATCACTTTACAGGGTCTTTCCGGTCGGAAATATTTATGAAGATACCCACTGGACTTACTATTATCAGTCCATTGGGGGTTATTCTCCGGCTAAGCTCCAGGAAATCCAGGAAATTAGGGAAAACAATCTTTATGAATCCACTGATGGAAAACTCCCGATTAATTGGAATGTGGTGGATATGATGAATTTGAAATATCTTATCGCCCAACAAAAATTGCCGTCGTCACGGTTAAAATTGGTAGCTTCAGATGAAAGCCAAAAATTATTTGCTTACCAGAATCTTAATGCTTTACCCCGCGCATTCTTTGTCAATGATTTCCGGGTGGTTAAAGACGGTGAGGAACGGTTAAGGCATCTTAATAATCCGGGTTTCGATCCCTCGAAGATTGCCATATTGGAAGAAACACCGGAGATGGAAATTAAAGCACCGGACAGCTCCTCTGCCCAAATTACCTCATTTAAGCCTGATCAAATTGACTTGCAAGTTTATACTGATAAACCGGCATTATTGGTGCTTTCCGAAATTTATTACCCGGAAGGATGGCATGCCACACTGGATGGTAGTAAGGAATTAAAAATTTATAAAACCAACCATCTTTTGAGATCTGTGGTTGTTCCCGCGGGAGAATATCAGATCCAGTTTAAATTTCATCCGAAATCCTATTATGCTGGTGTACGAACTTCTTTGATTAGTTTGTTGGTTCTATATGTACTTATTCTTGGATTGGTAATACGAAATTACGGGAAAGAAATCGGAAATTATTTGAAAAAGGTATTACCAAGTAAATGAAAAAAGTGTTGATCATCAGTTACTACTGGCCACCGGCAGGGGGACCGGGGTCTCAACGGATGGTTAAATTTGTGAAATATCTTCCGCAGTTTGGCTGGCAACCGGTTGTGCTCACCGTAAAAAAAGGAGAATATGCGTATTTAGATCCAAGTTTAAAATCCGATGTCCCCAAAAGTATAAGAGTATATCGAACTCCCCAGATAGATCCTTTTAGATTCTACAAATTATTTACTGGCAAAAAATCAGGTTCAACAATACCAACTGCAATTTTGACACAAAAAAAAACAAAACCTGCAGAGAAACTTGCATCTTTTATACGTGCTAATTTTTTCATTCCGGATGCTAGAATTGGATGGGTTCCCTTCGCTTTCTATTTTTCCCATAAATTAATTGTAAATGAAAATATTGATACTGTTTTTATTTCATCACCGCCCCATTCCTCTCAATTGACCGGCTTGCTGCTTAAAAAAGTTAAACCAATCAAATGGGTGGCAGATCTTCGGGATCCCTGGACCGATATTCGGTATTATGAATTTGTTCATCGCAACAAGATGGTAAATTCAATCGATAGATTTATGGAACGAAAAATATTAAATAGCGCAAATGTAATAACAACCGTAAGTCAAGACTTGGTTCGAATGTTTAGTTCAAAATTAAAAACCAATAACTTATCTAAGTTTCAGGTTATACCCAATGGATATGACGACGAAGATTTTAAAAATTTACTATATAAGCCAGATTCTACATTTAAGATTGTTCATACCGGAAATATGCAAGAACATCAGAATCCTTTAGTTTTATGGAAATCACTAAAAAAAATAGTATCTGAAAAACCTGAATTTATGAACTTTATCCGAGTTAAACTAATTGGGTATGTGCATCCCCAAATCCTGGACAATATCAGAGAATATGGTCTGGAAAATTTAGTAGAAATTCAATCATTCAGACCTCACCGGGAAATATTGCCTCTCATAAAAAGTGCGGAATTATTATTATTGGTTGTCCCGCAGGTTAAAAATAATAAAGGAATTGTCACCGGAAAATTATTTGAATATTTGGGAGCAAATCGTCCGGTTCTTTTAATCGGACCAAAGAATTGTGACGCTGCTGAAATTGTAAAGCCATTGGAAGGATGCGGGATTTTTGATTATGAGGAAGAGCTGCAATTACGATCGTTTTTATTAAAAATGATTAAAAGATGGGAGAAGAGGAAAATTTATTATGACAATTACGGGAAATCAAAAAAATTTTCGCGAGCGGAACTAACTAAAAATTTAGCAGATATCTTCAAGCGTATTGACAAACCGAAATAATCGGGATACATTTCAATTTACATGTAGTCAACTCGATAAATATACTTGAAGATATAATTACGATGATCATACAATGAAAGATAGAAATTTTATTTTTCGATTTATTATTATAACCACTTTTAACAATAAAAATTTTAATGTAATTTTTTTTTAAATAATTTATAGAGTAAGCAAAAAGAGGTAGTGTTATATGCATCGTTTGCCTTCTTTAATTTTTTTAACGATTATTTTATTTTTAATTGGATGCGAGAAAATTGATAATATTACAGAACCTCCAAATCAAAATGATAATGCATCAGTAAATTTCTATTTTTCAAAACCCAATAATTTAGATTCGTTGGTGATCACAGCAAAAGCCATGGTATCTGCTTCTGATTTGGATACTATAATTCAAGATTTAAAAGTTACTGCTAATAGTGTTGAGGGGATAATTCAAAATATTCCTGCCGGTCCCGATCGCAAATTTGAAATATTTACTTATGATGCTAAAGAAAATCTTACTTATTATGGTTACACGGTTTCCGATGTGCTTGCGGAGTCGGTAATAACACTTCATATAATTCTTTATCCTGTAAATAATACTGGGAATGTAATAATTGTAGGTACTTTTGCACCCTTTCCGCCACGCCCTGGTAAAATAGTTTTTGAAGCTGATTATAATGGGTTATATGATATTTATATAATGAATGCCGACGCTAGTGAAATTACAAATTTAACAAATTCCCCCAATACAGATGATTTGCGTCCCCGGATTTCTCCAGACAAACAGAAAATACTATTTACTCGCAAGTTTCCTAACGGATTACATCGACCATATATAATGAATATTGATGGAAGTGACTTGCATGAATTAAATTTTCTTCCGGAAATTAATGCTGCACCAGGAGATTGGTCACCAGATATGAAGAAAATTGTAATAAATGCTGGGTTTCCTGATAGTGCTAATATTTACATATACAATTTAATTACAAATTCTACTTTTAAATTAACAAACACTCAATCCACCAAAGGTATAGCAAGTTGGTCACCATCCGGACAGTGGATAGCTTATCAGTCAAACGAATCGGGTATATACAGGATTTATATGATCCAACCAGATGGCAGTAATAAACACACAATCATTAGTCAATCCCCATTGGAGGAAAAACGTCCCCAGTTTTCACCAGATGGAACTGAAATACTATTTACAGGAAGAGATATTAGCGGGGCTTGGGATTTATTTATAGTTGTAACTACTCGCCCCCCTAGTTGGTGATGTCCTTAGAGATAAAAATATCGTCA
>CAZVKP010000101.1:0-9102 GCA_964627635.1 uncultured Calditrichaceae bacterium
TGTAAATGGTTAGTGTGGTTTTATAGAAATAAGGCTAACTTAGGTAAAGATTGGGGCAGATCGCACGAAAGTATATTACATTTTAGAAAAAGCCGAGAACATATATTTAATATTGATGAAGTAAGGGTTCCTTATAATAAGCACACGCTTAAATATCCAGTAAGACCTCAGGCAACCACATCTCAATATAACAATGGGAATGGCAAAGATTACATTTGGCAGCCAAATCCACGAGGCGCGAAACCGAAAGATGTTTTCGAAATCCCAACTTTATCAAATCATTCTTGGGAAAAATATAATCATCCAACCCAAAAGCCAATTGAATTAATTAGGAAATGCATATTAGCATCATCAAACGAAAATAATTTGGTAGTAGATCCATTCGGTGGTTCTGGTACTACTTTTGCGGTTGCAGAAGCTTATAAAAGAAGGTGGTTAGGAAGTGAAATTAATAAAGAATATTGTGAAATAATTAGAGAAAGATTATCGGATAAAGAACATATTAAACGCATCGAATCCCAAAAAGACGAACTTGAAGCGTTAAAAAGAAGAAAAAAGCTAAGAGCTCGTGCTGATTAATTTCCATACATCTTCAATTAAAAATTTTGAAAAATAAAATATATGATCTTTATATGGAGCCTTTTTTGATTTTTCAGGCAAATCAAAATAATAATATCCTTCTATATCCACCAAAAATTCTTTATAAACCATAAATAAATTTGATAAAAAAGTTTGGCTTATTTTTTGTTTTTCATTTTTTTTATCATCTTTTCTTTGTATATCATTTACAGAAATGCCAACAACTTTAATTTCATTTCCGACAAAATTTTGTATCAAAATTTTGTCTATAAATATTTTACTCATCCTGTCTTTTGTTGTTGTTTTTGTAGAAATAATTAATTCATTTGGATCAATACTTTTAGTTGTAGATTTAACTTCTTTATAAGGGGAAATTATAAAATCAGTTTCACATCGATAGTTTTTTACACCTTCATCGGTTTTATATGGTATGTTTAAAACTATTTTTTTACCTGTAAGTCCAACTGAATTAATGATTATTCTAATTAATTCTTCAAACCTATTCCCAATATGTTTTCTGGCACTGATTGTTTCGGGATTAACTTTCTTCTCAGGTTTTGGTTTAGGTACTTTACTAATGCCTGCATTCGCCTTGTTCTTTCCCATTGAAATTGCCATTGCCGCTTTTGTGGGATCGTTCATCGGATCACGCCTTCTCGAAAAAATCACTCTGAAAACATTAAAAATAGCCATTGCAATTATGCTGTTATTGGTTGCGGTTTTACTCGGATTTGGAATAGTCTAATACAGATATAAAAAATTAAGGGAGCATGAAAGCTCCCTTAATTTTTCCAACACTCGCTTCTACAATGAATTAGAAAAAGGTTCCAATTGAGAATTGATTTATCGGTTTGTCGAAGCCTTGAAAATCGGTAGGCCACGCGAAATGATATTGCAGGGCAAAAATACCAAATGCAAGCCTGGCTCCCACACCAGTTGCAAAATTAAGATCTTTTAAGCGAAAACCACCATCTGTTGTAAATGGCTGAAAGTCTTCAGTAACAAAACCGGGAATGTCAATACCCCAGGCAGCAGCCGCATCGGCAAATGCAAATCCGCTCAAGAAATCGGATTTTGCTGAAAGGAAGGGCAGAAGCGGGAAACGATATTCCAGATTTTGGACTAAAAACTTGGTTCCAATCAAATCACCAAATTCCGATCCCCGGTAAGTAAACGGTCCGCCGATTCGAAAAATCTGGGCCTCATCACCGTTACTGGAACCACCCATAATACGCCAGGAAATGACTGACCGGAAATTAATGTTGAAATATTTTCGATAGTCTGCAAATAAAGTGGTAAAATTAAGATCGCCGGTTGCATTCTGAACAGACAATCGATAACGGTTACCGGAAAGCGGCCCCAGTGGTCCATAATTTGTATTATCGTAAACGTAAGCTGCACCAGCCTGGCCAAACTTGAGCGTATTCAAATCTTCTTCGGAATCGTCATCGTTGAAAAAACTTTCCACAACCAAATCCTGTTCAACGGCGGTTGCACCAGCACTCAGTTCAATCCGTGAAAATCTGCTGAAAGGATAAATTCCAAAAACATTGGCTCCCCTGTAAGTCTGTCTGATAAAGCCGATCTGGGTGGGGGCAATAAATGCACCAAATGCACTACTGTTTTGGAATAATTGGACTCCATAATTCAAACGATTTCCCTGATTAAAATAAGTGACACCCAAATCTGAGTGAAGGGGGTTGTTAAACCGCAATTCAGTTGAGACAATTAAGTTTTGATTTCCTAACATGTCACTGAACAAAAATTGTGCACCTCCTGCGGACCCGAAAAAACCGCCAATGTTGGCACCCGCAAATACTGCATCCAACCGTAGCTTACTACTGTAATCTTTTTGTTCAATTGAATCTTCTTCACCCAAAGCGAATTGCCGGTAAATATTGTTCGGTTCCGGCATTGGAGGAAGCCACAAATAATTTGCCACTGTTTTTGAAGTATCTTCACCGCCGGACATGACAAAATGCGTATCCGGAGAGGTCTGGCTAAAATAGTTATCATCTTTGCTGGCCAGTAATTGCGGCTTTTCTTCAACTTTTTCGGGTGTTTTCATGCGAAATATCTGCCAACTGGATTTTTCAAATGTTGAAAATACGATTTCTTTCCCATCTGCAGTCATGCTAAATGCTGGTGTGGTATGAGTAATACCGCTAACTCCATTTCGCAACATGGTTAATTGTTCAATCTCATTTGTTTTCAAATTCAACTGATATATATTTGCAATCCCCTGGTGATCAGAAATAAAAGCAATTTTTTGACTATCCCCTGTCCATTGTGGATTAATCAAATCACCACTTAAGTTTGTAATAACTTTTATTTGATCGTCCGAGAGATCATACAATGCTAAATCATAGTCGCCGAACAGCAATTTATCTTCGTTTGTGCCCGGCCCTCTGTCGGTAATAAATACAATAGACTCGCCATCAGGAGACCACTGGGGATGTAGTACTGCCAGCCGGTCCATGGTCAATGGGGTGAGTCTTTCAGTTTTCAAATCCAAAATGTAAAGATCTGACTGCCCGCCGGACATACCGACAAAAGCAATTTTATTAGCATCCGGCGAAAAACTGGGGGATTGCAAACCGTTCAATTCATCAAAAATAAATTTATGAGTAATTTTTTCGGTATGCGGATTCATCACGTAAAGCGCATCATCCGGTCCGGATTTGGTTACAAAGGTAAACAGTTTTCCGTCACGAGACCAATTCATCGAGCTGGAGAAAAACCTCAGCGATTCAAACGATTTACTGGCTCCGCCTTTAATAAGTTGTTTTTCTTCATAATCCCCATCTTCCGTTTTACTGAGCAGATATATTTCATCCCGTAAATTTTTATTGGTGATGTAGGCAACATGTTTACCATTGGGACTAACTGTGGGAATCAGGTTCATTCGATGAATAAAATTCTCCCGTTTAGAAATTTTTGTTCCTAAGCTATCCCCATGCTGTAACTCAAGGCTTTCGTTCAGTACCAGGTCTTTCATCATGGAATGCCAATTCGCAGTGAGCGATGAATCATTTAAACCAACCACTGACTTAACTGCCATTTCAATACTTCCTTTGCGCACAGCCGCTTTCAGAATTTCTCCCACCCGCTTTTTTCCATATGTTTCTCCAATATAGTACCACACAGACTGACCCAGACGATAAACCCGGATATCGAAGGTGGAATTCAGCTCATCAATGGTCAGTAATTTATCGGTATACAATCCATCACGCACCCACATTCTGGTTGTATTATCCAGCGTGTTAGATAGGTATTCCGCCATCCCTTCAACAAACCAAAGTGGCGGGTTAAATCTTCGAACACCGGACTTTTCTCCAACCCTGCTCATGATATCAAATTGAAAGGCATGGACCAATTCGTGAACTAATACATGATTAAATTCCCGGTAAGACCCTGTGATTGGTAAAACCACCCGGTTTTTAAGCGACTCCGTTACACCGCGAGTTCCATCTCCAATCATTCCAAAAACTACATTGGTTTGCTGGAAATCATTTAAAGATGCGTACAGAATCAACGGAATTCTTCGCTTAAATTTATGATCGAGAACTTCACTTAAATAACTATATCCCCTTTCCGCCATACGTGCCGCATCGTATGCCGCTTGTTTTTCTTCGGGATAGTAATGCACATTAAAATGCTCGGTAGTGAAAATTTCCCAATCAAAATCTTTATATTGAACTTTATTTTGACCAAATTGAAATCCAACCTGGGCAAAACTCAGATTAAACAGAAATATTAGACTGAATAATATGATAAATAATGAGATGAAGCGTCCCATAATTGTACCTCCAATAGAATTAATTGTTTTTTAAACCTGCTGTAGTACCAATTTTTCGGGACATTCCTCCATTTATTTTTGCACCATTTAAGATAATAATACTTTACAAATTGTAATTGGTTGCATTGTATCCCCGATTCGTGTAATATATATTACATAATGGTACAAATTTTAATCTTCAGTAAATCGATTTATACAAAACAGGTAAATTTTTATCGGATATAAAAATTGTAAAACTATTTTCAATAATTTCCGTAAATATCAGATATTTTGAGAAACAGGTTTCAATTTTTTTGAGTCAATAAAAACCGGAGAAGATCATGAAATTCTCATTTTTAATCATTTTAATCACATTTTTCTCGTTTTTATATGGATTTGATTATTCTGAGAAAAAAAAATTGGATTTATCATCGGAGGGTATTGAGCGATTGGAAGTCGATTGCAGTGCCGGTTTTCTTAAAATTACCGGCAGTGATGAAACAGACCAAATCTCTGTGAAAGCAGAAGTTCAACTTGACAATGTTGGTGACCGTGACGAAAAGGAGATTCTTGAAAAATATCTGGAATTGTCACTGGAAAAACGGGGAAACCGGGCAGAGCTTATCAGCGACTTCGATCACCAGGGTTCTTTTTTCTCGAAATTATTCGGTAAAGATGTAAATGAAAGTATTGATTTAACGGTAAAAAATCCAAAGCGCCTGGATGTTGAGGTTGACGATGGATCCGGTTTCATCAAAATAAAGGAAATCGATGGTTCATTAAGAATTGACGACGGATCCGGAGAAATGGTCATCAAAAATATTGGAAGCGATGTTGAGATTGATGATGGATCCGGAGAATTATGGATTGAAAATATCGGCGGAAAAGTGTGGATAGATGATGGTTCGGGTGAGTTGCACATCGAAGATGCTAAGGGCGATGTGTGGATAGAAGACGGATCGGGGTCTTTATATGTACGCAAAATTAAAGGAAGTGTAAAAGTGGACGACGGCTCCGGTTCCATAGAGATTGAGGATGTTGAACAGGATGTTGAGATTATTGATGATGGCAGCGGCAGCGTGGATATCCGCAATGTGAAGGGGAAAGTTTATCGTAAGGATGATTGACAAACAATTATTAATTGGGGATATATTTTAAACCAATTTCTGAATATATTATTTCAGGTCTCTTGAAATATTAAATTTTTGTAAGTAATGATTCAACGTTGTCCGGGGAATGCCCAGTAATTCCGCAGTCTTTGTTACATTGTTACCAGTTGACTTTAAAGCCTGCTCTATTAATTGAATCTGGGCTTGGTGCAGTAAATTTTTACTTTCCTCTATACTTATATTTAATAAAAAGTGCCCATCGGCGGAAGAGGTCTGCGAATTCCCGGTGGTCATCTGAAGCGGACCGGTTACATCACATAATTCCAACTTATTATTTTTTTTCAACAACATTGCTCTCTCAATAAAATTACGGAGTTCACGTACATTCCCGTACCATGGCGCACTTAACAGATATTGTCTTAAATCAGCCGAGATCTCCGAAACCGATTTGTTAAATTTTCTATTTAATTCCTCAATAAAAATTTTGGATAATGGTAAAATATCCTCTTTACGCTCTCTTAATGGAGGAATCGAAAGTTCTGCAACATTTAAACGATAATACAGATCCATTCGAAACTGTTTTTGTTCCACTCGTGCCTGTAGATTTGAATTGGTTGCCGCAATAAACCGCACATCAACTTTGGTGGGACTCACGCTTCCGACCCGAAAATACTCTTTGGTTTCCAAAATATGAAGAAGTTTGCTCTGTAAATCCAGGTTCAAATCACCTATTTCATCTAAGAACAACGTGCCAAAATTTGCTCGTTCAAGTAAACCTTGCTTCCCCTTTTTATTTGCCCCGGTAAAAGCGCCTGTTTCATAGCCGAACAATTCACTTTCAATCAGTTCATGTGGAATTGCGGGACAGTTAATAGACACCAGTTGTTTTTCGAACCGGTTGCTGTTAAAATGAATAAATTTCGCGAGTAAATTTTTTCCGGTACCGGTCTCTCCGGTAATTAAAACCGTGGTATCGGATTGAGCATATTCTCGCGCTAATCCGATTAATTCCTTCATCTGGCGGGATTCGCTAATAATTTGAGGAACTCTCTGTTCATTCAGCCAGGCAAAACGCAAGTTCTCAACTTCTTTCTTCAATCTCAATTTTTCCAGGGCGCGCTGCACGGTGAATCGAATAAATTCCGGTTCTTCCTTCTTTTGTATAAAATCGTAAGCCCCGTACTTCATTGCCTTCACAGCGATTTCGATATTTCCATAAGCCGTGATCATGATGACTAAAATGTCAGGATACAATTCAGCAAGTTCATCCAGTACAGCAAGTCCGTTTGTTTGTCCCAATTTGTAATCCAGCAAAATCAAATCAATGGAAATTTGATCCAGCAGCTTCTTTGCTTCCTGGTAAGTGGTGGCTGTATAAATTTCGCGGTCCGGTTGCTCCAACACCCGTTTGATAGAATTGGCAACAATTTTTTCGTCATCTATTATAAGAATTCTATATTGCATAAGACTCAATTCTGTTTATATGGTAAATAAATATAAAAGGTTGTTTTAAAATAAGGATCACTGGTTACCCGATATTTCGCATTATGTTGTTCTAAAATCCGCTGTACCACTGCGAGTCCCAAACCGGTTCCGTCAGAAGATTTGGAATAAAAGGGATCAAAAATCCGGTTGATTTCTTCTGCGGGTATTCCTTTGCCTGTATCAATTACTTGCACTTCCCGGTAAGAGGCTCTTTCACGAGTTTTAATGAACAATTTTCCCGTTCCCTCCATTGCTTGAAATGCATTAAGAAAAAGATTAACGAATACCTGTTCAATTTGGTGGGCATCCAGTTCAACCGTTTTATCGGAGTTTTCATAATCAGTTTCTATGGTGATTGAAGATTTTTCAAATTGTTTTTTAACCAAATCTATTGCTTTCTGTATGATGCCTTCAATCCGATATGGTTTGAATTCCGGCTTGTGCGGTTTAGCAAAATCCAAAACACCAGCAACTATTTTATGAATTCGATCAATAGAATCATGGAGTTCCGGATATATTTCTTTAAAGTGTTTATCATCCTGAAATTTTTTATTTAAATAATCAATGTTATTATGAAGCGCGAACAAAGGATTACGAATTTCGTGGGCAATCCCGGATGAGACCTGACCTAAAGCAAACATTTTTTCTGCCTGCAACGCATACTGTTCTATTTTTTTTCTTTCGCTTAAGTCTCTCACATAAATAAACGAAAGATTATTTTGATCCCCTAACTTAAACCCATGAATCACATAAATCTCCACCGGTATCTTCAAGTCATCTTTAGAAAACAGGGTGGTTTCAAAATGTTCGGATAAAATTCCATCACTAAAGGGACTCTGGATAAACTCCTTGTTTTGCATGTCAATCAACTGATCAACTTTGTGGTGAATAAGATCGTCAGATTTGTATCCTGAAAGACGTGAAAACTTTGAATTGCAGTCGATAATTTTTCTTTGGCTATTAATAATGGCAACCGCTTCAAGGGAATGTTCAATTAAACTGCGGTATTTTTCTTCAGAGGTTTTTAACTGAGTGGTATATGCCTGAATTCGGTGCCGCATGGATTCAAATGTGTTGGCTAATCCTCCGATTTCATCTTTTTGAGGTAGTGAAAGCGTGAAGCTGTAATCCCCGGCTTCCACTCTTCTGGCAGATTTTTCAATTAGTTTTAGTGGTCGGATCACGCTTCTCTGAATCGCAACAAATATTAAGAAGCTTAGAATGAGAATGCTCACTAATGCCGCGACCATAATGAATAAATAATTCGATTTTTTCGCTTGTTCATAATTGTCCGCGGATAAAAGGATGCTTATGCCTCCCCGGAGATCGCCCAACTTATACCCCTGCTTGGAATGACAACTCAAGCAGGACTCTTCGGTAAACAGGGGCGCAAAATAGCGGAAATACTCTTTATCGCCCTTTGATTCAATCCGGTAAAACTCTCGACTAATATTTGATTTACTTTTCTCTGAAAAAAACACCAAAGCATTCTTTTCGAAAGCATCCGGTTCATTCAAGGGATTAATGTAATTTCTGCTTGCCATGTGAAACGAAAAATCTCCACCCATTGATTGACTAAGTTCACTAAACTCCCGCGTGACCAATGCCGGGTTTTTTAATGTCAACGTGTCTCCCCGGCTGGATATCACCTCCGGATTCGGAAGAAATGGATTGGACTTTGAGCCCTCGGGTTTGAAAACATAAACACCATTATAATCCGAGACCCATTTCCTGGCAATCAATATATTCTTGTAAACAGAGCGTGCAGTGGATAAGAGATTTTGTTCCATTTGAGACTCAAAGCGAAGTGCCAGAAAATAGAATATTAGCGCGATGATAGTCGTTACAGTGGAAACGATAATTAATATAACTTTACCTGTTAAACGCATAATAAAACCTTGAAAAATGAAAATATTATCAAAACTATTTAAACATACAAGTAATTTTTTATAACATACTTTAAGATTTACATAAAATTAAGGGATCAGTCGATTTATGTTGAAATTTTCAAATAAAATGGCTATTATATTTGAAGTGAATATAATAAATCGATAAGTAGAGTAAATGTTAAAAACGGATTTCTTGAAATAATATCAAAAACGATTATGCCTTTAGCTCAGCAAAATGCACATTTATATAAATTCATGTCAT
>CAZVKP010000102.1:0-9067 GCA_964627635.1 uncultured Calditrichaceae bacterium
CATTAGAGTTTATTTTAAAAATAAATATTCTGATGAATTCATAACCATCAAAGTAATTGGTTATGTTTCAATTTTATTAAAGTGGAATTAATATTTGATTAATTATCAAAAATCACTTAGATTTAGCAAGCGGTTTTTATTTATCTAAATTCGGTGAATCATTTAATTTCATACTAATTTTCGGTCAAAATGCAAAAAGTCAGTAAAAAAAATATTATAGAAGAAAAAGAACTCACAATTTACAGTGATGTTGATGAATTAAAAAAGGTTGAGGAATTCTCCAAAGTTCTATCAAAAAAGGCTTCATTGGCCGAAGAGCAAACCGAAAACATGGCAATTGTGCTCACCGAATTAGCTAATAATGCAATTGTTCACGGGAATAAATTTGTTGCCGAAAAAAAGATATTCTTTCATGCCACCATTCAAAAAAATAAGCTAACCGTGTCTGTGAGAGATGAGGGTCCCGGATTCGATCCCTCCAAATTACCCAATCCGACCAATCCTGAAAATTTATGGAAAGAGAATGGGAGAGGTATTTTTCTGGTTAAAAATTTGGTTGACGAAGTTGAATTCAAACACACCAAAAAGGGGATGGAGATTATTATAACTGAGAATAGAAAAAAAGAAAATTAGAGCTCCAAACTCCTTCCGCTATTTCAAAATATTCAAATCAAACCATCAGTCTTATCACATCACTTTATTGAATGAACTCTAAGCATAAATAATAAACAGGGAGACTATTGCCGAAGTGATTGCATTAAAGAAGTGAAAATAGTATTTTATCACCTGTTTTTATCAAATAAGGGTTAATATGATTGATTTACGTAGCGATACCATAACTACCCCCACTTCGGAAATGCGTGAAGCAATGATCGCCGCACAGGTAGGTGATGATGTTTTTGGCGAAGACCCCACTGTCAATAAACTGCAACAAATGATTGCAGAACTCACCGGATTTGAAGATGCTTTGTTTGTTGCCAGTGGTACCATGGGGAATCAACTTTGTATTAAAACCCATAGCAATCCGGGAAACGAAATTGTGGTGGAGAGAAATTCTCACATTTTTAATTATGAATGTGGCTCCCCTGCGCTACTTTCCGGGGTACAGCAGATGCCTATAGATGGCCATCGGGGTAGTTTCACTTTAGAACAAGTGCGGAATGTTATCCGTCCGGAAAACGTTCACCACCCTAAAACCCGTCTTATTTGCTTTGAAAACACTCATAATCGTGGCAGCGGTGCCATTTTCCCTTTTGAAGAAATCAGACGAATCTCCACCTTTGCCCGTGAAAAGGGAATAAAATTACACATGGATGGTGCCAGGCTCTGGAACGCTTCAGTTGCAACAGACATCCCAATTCGGGAATATTGTCAATATATGGACTCGGTCTCCCTGTGTTTTTCCAAAGGACTGGGGGCACCGGTGGGATCTATCATTGCCGGTTCCAAAAATTTTATCGAAAAAGCACGCTATTATCGGAAAGCATTGGGAGGTGGGATGCGGCAGGTGGGAATATTAGCGGCAGCCGCAATTTACGCCATGGAGAATCATCTGCCGAGCCTGGCGGAAGATCATCGAAGAGCTCAAAAACTTGCACAATTCATTTCGACTATTCCAGGGATTGAAATCGATTTAGATTCCATTCAAACCAATATTGTGATTTTTAATGTTGCCGGAACCGGATTATCCGGGCAGCAAGTAATTGAGCTGCTTAAAGAAAGAGGCGTTCGGATGAATACATTTGCCGAAACAAAAGTTAGAGCGGTTACTCATTTACATATTACTGATGACGATATTGAACAAACTATTGGTGTATTAAAGAAAATCTTTTAATAAAATCCAACTGAGCATACACCTTTGAATAATACTAAAGATTGGACTAAAAAAAACAAATCACAAACAACAAATATCAAATAATAAACAATGTGTCAACTGGAATTTGAATTTCCCCGGAAAATGGAGCAAAAAATTTATTTCAAGAAGCAATTGAATTGAAAAAAATATTCTCTTCAATACTGGAAAATTCAAAGAAAAAAAGGAGTTAGCAAAAGCATTGAAATTTTGAATTTGATACTTATTTGTAATTTGAGAATTTAATAATCATTATTTGTCATCTAAAACATGTAAAATTTTTTCTCTTTGGTTAGTGCAGCCATGAAACACATAAGTGAATTAAATCCAATTTTCATTTTTTGGGAAATAAAATAGTTATCAATGTTAAAATAAGTTAAATTTAAATATGAATATACTCATTATCGGTGCCGGCGAAGTTGGTTTTCGTTTGGCCAAAAGATTGTCTTCCGAAAAACATAATATTGTCATACTCGAGAAGAATCCAGAACGTGCCAGGCGGGTAGAAGAACAATTAGATGCAATGATTGTAGTTGGTTCCGGCACCAGCTTTAACGATTTACTGCAAGCAGATATCAAAAATACCGACATTTTTGCAGCTTTAAGCAACAATGATGAAGTTAATCTTTTGGCTTGCCAAATTGCAAAAAAACTTGATATTCCTCATAAGATTGCCAGAGTTCGAAATCCGGAATTTACCAAATCCAATTTTGTTCTCTCTAAAGAGGAATTGGGTATAGATTTACTGATCCATCCCGAACAGGAAACTGCCAAAGCGGTGGTACGGCTGATTAAGCAAAGCAGTGCTACCGATGTTATGGAGTTTGCCGGGGGAGACATCCAGTTAGTTGGCATCCGTTTAGAGCGAACCTCACCACTCTTGAAAAAAAGCATCAAAGATATTTGGCAGGATTTCGGGAATCTGGCTGCACGAATTGTTGCTATTAATCGGAAGGAAAAAACCATTATACCGGGGGGAGATGATATCTTAATCGCCGGGGATCAAATATTTATCATTTGTGAGAAAGAGCTAACACCTAAAATTGTTCAAATAACCGGTAAAGGAAACGTTTCCATTCGCAACATTATGATACTGGGCGGCGGTTTAATTGGTCAGATGGTAGCAAATAATTTGGAAGAAAAGATAAATGTAAAAATAATTGAAAGCAGTGCGGATAAATCAGAAGAAATTGCCGACGTTCTGAAAAACACGCTGGTAATTCACGGTGATGGCACGGACATGGATTTACTGGCGTTGGAAGGTATTGTTGATATGGACGCTTTTATCGCATTAACCGGCGATGACGAAACCAATATCATCTCTACATTAATGGCCAGGCATTTAAAAGTCCCCCGAACAATTGCACTGGTGAACAAAACAGAATATTTACCTATCACTCCCACCATCGGTATGGATGCAGTGGTGAGCAAAATGCTGCTTACCGTGAATGTAATCCTGAGATTTATTCAGAAAAGTACATTGGAAAGCATTGCCACCATCCCCGGAGTGGATGCCGATATTCTGGAAATCGTTCCACATAATAATTCAAAAATTACCAAAAAGCCGTTAAAAAAGCTGAGCTTCCCTCGTTCAGCAATTTTGGGTGCGGTTAGAAGAGACGGTGAGGTGCTTATCCCAACCGGGGATACTCAAATTCAATCCGGTGATCGGGTGGTTATATTTTCCCGTCCCAATGCACTTAATGATGTTGAAAATTTATTTCGATAATTGGCACCATATTATTCATCTTGCGATGATATTTGGGAAAGAGAATTAACATGAGGATTCAAGCAGTGATTCACATCCTGGGCTTCCTGTTGATGTTTCTGGCCATTGCGATGTTGCTTCCGGTCCCTTTCTCTCTTTATTATGATAGCGGTGATTACATTTCTTTCATTATTTCCGCAGCCATAACTTTTATTATCGGTTTCACAGCATTTAAAACCACCCGGTTGGATAAAGATCTCAGAACACGGGAAGGATTTGGAATTGTAACTTTCGGGTGGATATCATTTTCGCTATTAGGCAGTCTTCCCTTTCTCATCTCGGGACAAATTCCCTCTTTCACCGATGCATTCTTCGAAACCATGTCCGGCTTTACTACAACCGGAGCTTCAATTCTCACCGATATTGAAGCCCTCCCTCATGGCATTTTATTATGGCGCAGTTTAACCCATTGGATGGGGGGAATGGGTATTATCGTGCTTTCTTTAGCTATTTTGCCCTTTCTGGGAGTTGGGGGGATGCAGCTCTTCAAAGCAGAAGTACCGGGACCGGTGCCGGATAAACTTAAACCCCGAGTGACAGAGACTGCTAAAATTTTATGGGGCGTATATATTCTTATTTCTGCAATCGAAACTATCTTGTTAATGATTGGTGGAATGAATCTTTTCGAAGCCCTTTGCCACACATTCGGCACCATGGCAACCGGAGGTTTTTCAACCAAAAATGCCAGTATCGGGCAGTATAACAGTGCTTATTTCGAATATGTGATTATTGTTTTTATGTTAATCGCCGGCACCAATTTCTCGCTCCATTATCGATTTATTAATAAAGATTTTAAAGCTTATTTTAAAAATAATGAACTGGTATTCTTTTTTACCCTGGTGGCAGGTGCGACAATTTTTATTGGATTTGATACACTCACAAACCATTTTCCAAACATCGAGGAAGCATTTAGAAAAACCTTATTTCAGGTGACATCCATTCTCACAACCACTGGCTATGTTACAGCCGATTTCGAGCAATGGTCTTTTACATCCCAATTTATACTATTTCTATTTATGTTCATCGGGGGTTGTGCAGGAAGCACCGGCGGCGGAATGAAGATTATTCGTCTTTATGTACTCATTAAGTTCGTAAGCGCTGAAATCCGGCGATTGCTGCATCCCAAAGGTGTCATTCCAGTGCGTGTGGGAGCACATGTTATTCCACGGGATATCGTGGCACATGTGCTTGGATTTCTGGCACTAATGATGGGATTATTTATTTTGGGTGTTATTATCATGTCCGTTTTGGGTTTGGATATGGCATCCTCTTTTGGGGCAGTTGCTGCAACCCTGGGCAATATCGGTCCCGGTTTGGGCAGCGTTGGACCAACCGACAATTATGCTCATATTCCTTTGGTTGGGAAATGGTTTCTAACATTTTTTATGTTAGTCGGACGGTTAGAAATTTATACGGTACTGATTCTGCTCGCCCCGACTTTTTGGAAAAAATAGTATTCGATTCCCTCCATCTCTCTTTCAATTCTTTATTTACAGACGGATGATTCTGGTTTATATTGAATTATTGAAGATGAAAGATTTTGTTGTTAATATCCGCAAATTTCCTGATCGGGATGTAAGCGGGTGGTTTCATTTCGGTTTTTATATTATTCATCAATTGATGGTTAGTGTTTTAGTGTTCTGGTGTTCCGGTGTTCCGGTGTTCCGGAGTTTTTGGGGGATGTTTGTGAATGTGAAGTAAAATGGTAAATGAAAATAAATAAGATTTAAAAACTAAAGCTCGGAGGTAATATGAAAGTCGGATTTATCGGATTGGGAATCATGGGCAGCAGAATGGCAACCAATTTGGTGAAGAAAAATTTTGATGTTTATGTGTATAACCGAACCCGCAAGAAGGCAGAAACGCTTATTAAAAAGGGGGCTCACTGGGGTGAATCGCCTTCACATTTGGCAGGAAAAGTGGATTTATTGATCACTATGTTATCAACCCCCCAGGCCGTCCATAAGCTTGCGGTGGGTGAAAACGGATTTTTAACAAATCTCAGATCCGGCACCATTTGGATGGACTGCAGCACCGTTAATCCGTCATTCTCGCAGGTAATGGCACAATTGGCGGAGCAACAAAGCATACATTTTTTAGATGCACCGGTTGCGGGAACTAAAAGTCCGGCGGAGAAAGGCGAACTTATATTTTTGGTTGGTGGGAAGAAACAAGTGGTAGAAAGCTGCCAGCCATTATTCCAGGCAATGGGAAAAGCGGTGAAACACATGGGAGAAAACGGAAAAGGGACTTCAATGAAAATGGTATTCAATCTACTGTTGGGACAAGCCATGCTGGCATTTTCGGAGGCATTGACATTGGGAGAATCATTAGGGATCTCTCAGGAGGTACTATTGGACTCGCTCCTTGGCGGACCGGTTACTGCACCCTTTCTTGCAGGAAAAAGAGAGAAAATTGAAAATAAAGCGGATAAAGCGGATTTTCCACTCCAGTGGATGCAAAAAGATTTACAATTGGCATCCGATACTGCTTATGAAGCAGGTATAGCGCTTCCGACCGGCAATGTGGTAAAAGAAATATTTGCGATGGCAAAACAAAAAGGCTACGCCAAAAAGGATTTCTCCGCCATTTATCATTTTTTGAAGGAGTGAGTCTGAATCTCCGCAAAAGCTCCAAGCTTCCAGGAAGCTTTTTCCAGTAAGATAATTGACCAATTGAAATAATTTTGACTACCATCCTCGGGGGCTGTCCAAGAAGTTTTAAATTATTAAAGATTATACTATTATTTGTATATATAAATCGCTGTAAAAAATGGCTTTTTTGGTGCACGACAGGCATCTGCCTGTCGATCAACGCACATAAAGTTCCTTTTCTACGACATTTAATTGTTTTTGAGAATATCACACTGTGCGAATAATTTTAAAATCAGCAAAAATATATCGCTATAGAAAAACCCAATAATTATACATGAATTATTACTTTTTGGATAACCTCCCATGAAATGAAGACAGATATAAAATTTTTCTTCATTACCATGAGTTACCACAAAGGAGTGGCTGTGTTAAGCTCGTTGATAACGATATTTAGTTTGGAGCCGGGTTTTAGTCCGGCAATGATTGGCATTTGCATTAGCTGGTCATTCATATTTTTACGTTACAGGTTCGTAGGTTTTAATCTGCTCATATTCTTTTTTGTGAGACTGCAGGGTATCCCACATGTCCACATTTTTTTGAAGATTTATCCAAAAATCCGGGGAAGTATTTAAAAATTTTGACAACCTGAATGCAGTGTCCGGTGTAATGGATCTTTTACCCAGTATTATTTCATTTATTCTAACACGAGTTACCCCGATAGCATCGGCTAATTCTTGTTGAGTCATCTTTAATGGCTCCAAATATTCGTATCGTATGATATCTCCGGGATGCGTTGGTCTTCTGTTTTTTGGTAACATATTTGCTCCTAAAATTAGTGATATTGAGTAAGTTCAACATCAAAAATATCCCCATCTTCATATCGAAAACACAGCCTCCATGCACCGCTAACTGAAATAGCCCACTGACCTTCACGACCTCCGCGCAACGGATGCAAATGATTGGATGGTGGTGAATTTAAATCCCTTAGTTCCTTAGCACTTTCTAACATATCTAACTTTCTTATCAATCTTTTTCTCAAATTTGCAGGTACTTTCCTATGCTTTCCGGTATTCCAAAAATCTTCTAACCAAGATTGTTTGAAATTCTTAATCATATAATAATTTAATACGCAACGAAACTCGTTGCAATAATATTACTCCATTACATAGGAAAATATCGACCGGAATTATAAGTGGACACGTATCAATGAATTGTCTCTTCCCGGAAGTTCTCAACTTCCGGGAAGGTAAAAAACACCCTAAAAAATTCTTGAAAGCTCCAGATTCAAATCCTCAAACATCGGTGAGTTTAATTTCTGTTTTTGAGGAATCACATTCACTAATTTATTTTCTTCCAAATCGTAAATCTCCATTAGCTTTTTATTCATATCCACAATCCAATATTCCTTCACCCCATAATAGGCATAACGTTTGTATTTCATCTCCTTATCACGTGATACAGAAGAGGGAGACATGACTTCGATAATTAAATCCGGTGCACCCTGGATATTCTTTTCTCCGATTATCAAACTATTTTCCTTTCGGACAAATACCAAATCCGGCACAAATACGTCGATCTCATGGAAAACCACATCAATAGGAGCGATAAATAGTTCGCCAAGATCATGTTGCTCTACATGATCATATAAAATATTATATAGCTTTCCCACAATTCTTTGATGGTAAGTACTCGGTGAAGGTGTCATAAAATGTTCTCCCTCAATGATCTCATGCCGGTAGTTATCCGGCTCCCAGTTTTGGAGATCCTGGTATGTAAATATGACTTTCTTCTGCGCAAGCGGCATACTCATCAATTCCTTTTTTTATAAATATCGAAAATAAAAGAGGGAAATGCAAGGATTTCAGTTTACCTCCCCGGAAGCTCAGAGCCCCCTGGGAGGTTCTTTTCTTTTGCCCTTCGCTTTTTTCAGAATCTATAAGTAACGACAGGGATATGTTTAAACAGGGATAATCTACGTAGCGGAGGTTTTTTTATCCTTGTTTAAATTTATCCTTGTAGTAGTTCTTGCTTAAAAATAACGACAGGGATATGTCTAAAAAGGGATTACCCACCCAGCGAAGATAATTTATACTTGTTCAAAATTATCCCCGGCGTTTCATCACCTGAAGTCCCAGGTTTACCAAAAGTTATTCATCCTATAAACATTTTACAAAATTTATTTTTATATTAGTAAAGAGAATCTGATTTAATTTTAATGGAAAATGATTATGTCTTTACCTCAGCATACAAAAATAATATTAATAATAATGAATAAATACCTTCTTATAACCTCACCCCCTTACTCCCCCTCTCCATTATGGAGAGGGGGCTGTGGGGTGAGGCCTGAATAATAGTTGTTATAATATTTATACATATTGCTAAGCAAAGAACATAATCAAATAAAGGAAAATAAGGAGCATTCTTTTATGACCAACCAGGAACTGAAAGAAATAATAAAAGAAAGTATAAGAGAAGTATTAAAAGAAGAACGAACCACACTCTATGAAATCATGATCCCGGATATTTCCGCTAAAGAAATGACTGAAATCCGCAAGTAATATGGATCACCTGATAACTATGACGAAGAGAATTTTATAGATATGACCGACTGGATATATGATGAAGGAAAGATAAAAGATAGCTACAACAATTAAACATTTACGTAGTTGTGCATACAATTGCCGTGATTTTTAGATCTCAAGTCTGCCTGTAGTATAACATCGGAGATGTTAAATTATTGTAGTAGTAAATCGTAATCCCAATAAAACCCTATCCTTGTAGTAGTTCTTGCTTAAAAATAACGACAGGGATTAATGTAAAAAGGGATTACCCCCATAGCGGTCGCATTTATCC
>CAZVKP010000103.1:0-9057 GCA_964627635.1 uncultured Calditrichaceae bacterium
GAAAACTATTAGTTGGTCTGTTATCTCAATCCTTTTTCTTGGCTTTATCTTCTTTTTTATAATGGGTTGTCCGGGAGGCAAAAATATTGAAATTGAAAAAGAAAAAATAAAATATCAGGAAAAAATTGATGGCACTTTAGATAGGGCAGATAATTTAGTTGCATTTTTAAAAACCAGGGGTATGGAAGAAGCTGAGGGAGCGGAACAGCTTCCCGATTCAATTCAAATTAAGGTTGATCAACTTGAGAAAATTAAAAATCGCCTGAACCAAAAGTCCGCACAAATGGATAAGGTATCTGATAAAAATTGGAGTGATTTGAAATCAGAAATTGATCAACTAATCGCTGAATTCGAAAAGACTGTAAAAAGAAATGAGATGGAATAAGAAAAGATAAAAATATTGTTCAGCAGTCAGATATATACGTCTCTAAGAAAAAGTAAATCGGAATTGGGATAATTACTTTTTGCGATCGGGAAAAAGGAAATACCAAATGACCCAGGCAGCCAGTAACAACCCTATAACTGTGACGATTATTTGATCCATTTACAGAAAGTTTCGTTTTAACTTTGAATAATTTGAGTTCCGCAAATACATGAAAATCATCTTAAAAATGTCTTCTATATTTTCGCAACCGTAATGCATTGGTCACTACTGTAACGCTGCTGGCAGACATGGCGGCTGCACCAATGATGGGACTGAGCAAAATTCCCCAAAACGGATAAAGCAGCCCAGCAGCAATAGGAATACCTAAGGTATTGTAAAAAAACGAGCCAACTAAATTTTGTTTGATATTTCGCATTGTGGATTTACTCAATTGAATCGCTTCCGGTACCGTGGTTAAATTTCCTTGAATTAAGGTTATTTCCCCGGTTTCCATTGCGACATCCGTACCGGTTCCAATGGCAAACCCGACATCTGCATGTGCTAATGCGGGTGCATCATTAATGCCATCTCCCACCATGCCAACCAAATGGCCTTCGCTTTGTAAATGCTTAATATATTCTGACTTTTCATCCGGTGATACTTCCGCAAAGACATCATCCACATCCAATTGCCGGGCAATGGCGTGGGCGGTTTGTTGATTATCTCCGGTGATCATATAGACTTTCAATCCCAATGCCTTCAAATGAGTAATCGCCTTCACAGAATCCTTTTTTATGGGATCTGCCACAGCGATGATCCCGGCAATTTTATGATCTATCGCAACATAAATTGGGGTCTTTCCATCCCGGGCTAATGCCTTTGCTTGTGCTGCTTGACCATCAAAAGAGATTTTATACCTGTTTAAATATTTTGTATTACCTAATAACACATGTTCTTTACCCACTTTCCCCTGCACCCCAAATCCGGGATCGGCATGAAAATTGTGGACACTGCCAAAACTTATATTTTCCACTTTCGCTTTCTCCACAATTGCTTCACCCAATGGGTGTTCAGAACCTTTTTCCAGTGTAGCCGCAGATGCCAATAATTCATTTCCCTTCAAACCATCAAACGTAATTATATCGGTGACTATCGGTTTCCCTTCACTCACAGTTCCGGTTTTATCTAATACGATGGCAGACAATTTATGTGCTTTTTCCAACGCTTCTGCGTTTTTGATTAAAATCCCCAATTCCGCCCCTTTTCCAGTGCCAACCATAATTGAGGTGGGGGTTGCCAGACCTAAAGCGCATGGACAAGCGATAATAAGTACCGTAACAAATGTGATAAGTGCATAAGTTAAATGGGGAGCTGGACCAAAATTATACCATATGACAAATGTAAAAATTGCGATTACCAACACAATCGGTACAAAATAGGCTGCAATTATATCCGCCAGGCGTTGAATGGGTGCTTTACTTCCCTGTGCTTCCTTAACCAATTTCACGATTTGAGAAAGCGTAGTATTTTTTCCGACCCGAGTTGCCATATATTTGAAGCTTCCGGTTTTATTTATGGTTGCTCCAATCACTTCATCTCCGGAACTCTTTTCCACCGGAATGGACTCACCGGTAATCATGGATTCGTCAAGCGCAGAATAACCTTCCTGAACAAGTCCGTCCACCGGTAATTTTTCTCCGGGACGTACCACGATAATTTCTCCTATCTGAACGTCCTGCACCGGAACATCCACTTCCTCTCCTTTTCGAATCACTCTGGCAGTTTTAGGTTGCAAACCGATTAAGCGCTTAATGGCGTCAGACGTTTTTCCTTTGGCTCTGTCTTCCAGCAACCGGCCCATGAGAATGAGGGTAATAATTACCGCAGCGGTATCAAAATAGACATGACGAAGTTGATCCGGAAAAATAAACGGGAGAAAAGTTGCGGCAGTGGAATAAAGATAGGCAGAACCGGTTCCCACTGCAATCAATGTATTCATATCCGCCGCCCGGTGTTTAAAAGATTTCCAGGTGCCCACAAAAAAATGGGCACCGGCGTAAAACAGGACAGGAGTCGTCAATACGAAAAGAATAGTCCATTTTACCTGTTGGGGAACTGCTTGAGCAATACCAAGCATATCCGATAAAGAAAGCATTAAAATAAGAACAGTAAGGGCAGCAGATACAATGAATTTGCGTTTTGATTTCTGAAAAGCAGTGTCTCTGGTATCCTCTCCGGTCATTTCCCGCCGGTCTTCTTCACTGGTTATTGCCTCATACCCATTGTCTTTTACAGCAGCTTGCATTTGCTCAATATCTACCATTCCGGGAACGTAAGTGATTTTAGCTTCTTCGGCACCTAAATTCACATTGGCCTCCACAACTCCTGTTAAATCAGTAATAGCTTTTTCTACCCGACTGACACAGGATGCACAACTCATCCCATTAATTTTGAGATGAGCAGTTTTTTTATTGACCCGGTAACCAGCATCTTTTACCGCACCAACCAGGTCTTCAGTCTTTGCCCCCTTGGAATCAAATTCAACATTTGCCTGATGATTGGCAAAATTTACCGTCGCCAATTT
Source organism: uncultured Calditrichaceae bacterium (assembly GCA_964627635.1). Classification (GTDB taxonomy): domain Bacteria; phylum Calditrichota; class Calditrichia; order RBG-13-44-9; family RBG-13-44-9; genus CAZVKP01. The sequence continues at coordinate 2,949 of CAZVKP010000103.1, forward strand.
CACACCGGGAACTTTTTTTAATGCTTTCTCAACCGACACTGCACACGAGGCACAACTCATTCCCTCCACAGGTAATTCAATTTTTTTTTCATCATTCTGATAATTACGATTCATATTAATCTCGGCTATTAATTCCATCTGTAAAACACATATAATCTTAATATGTTTCAATGTGCATTTCAATGTTCAAATTTCAGGTAAAAGTCATTCTGTGACATTTATTCCCACATTATTTTGTTTTAGTTGTGCCATTCGCATGGTCAACTCTTTCAACCCATTCAATTCATTCCACAAATGCCAAAAGATTAGCTGGTTGCTATTTTCATTTACCCTATCTATATTTTCGTAGAATCAGGGATTAAATAAATGAGACTCTTTCGTAAAAAACGGTGCAAAATTGTTTACCGAAGCGAATACTTTACGGGCATTCACGCCAGAAATTCCCGGCAATCATTTGATGTGATGAAATTTAAAAAGATTCGTGACCGGCTTATGAAAGAAAAGCTCATTAATCGAAAAGATGTCCTGACTGCCCAACGAATCTCAGATAAGGATATATTATTAGTCCACAATAAGAAATATTTGCATAGCCTCCAAAATCCCATGAAAGTAGGTGAAATACTTAATCTGGATTACGTAAATCCCTGGGATGATTATATTTTCGAGTATTTTCGTTATGTCACTGGAGGGACACTGCTGGCAGCCAATTACGCAATTGAAAACAATTTCACTGTCTTCAACCTGGGGGGAGGTTACCACCACGCCCATCCGGATCGGGGAGAAGGATTTTGCCTGATTAATGATACGGCCATTACCATTCGAAAATTACAAAAAACAAAAAAAGCAAAATACTTTCTCATTGTCGATTTGGACTACCATCAGGGGAATGGAAATTTACTTTATTTTAAAGATGATGAAAATGTTTTTACATTTTCTATGCATGCGGATAACTGGGCAAGTTATCCGAATAAGAAGAACAATATTGATATTGAATTACCGGCTCGGGCGAAAGATGATGAATATTTGAATATACTTTATAATGAACTCCCGGAGGTATTTAATTGCATTGGACCGGATTTGGTTATTTATGTTGCCGGTAGTGACCCCTATACAAAAGACAGTCTGGGAGACTTTGAAATCAGTGAAAAAGGGATGCTGCAAAGGGACAGTTTTGTTTATCGAGAAGTCCGGAATAGAGATATTCCTCTGGTCGTTTTAGGGGCCGGTGGATATGGACCGGAAAGTTGGAAAATTTATTATAATTTTGTGAAATGGGTTATTAAAAAAGGTTAATACACTATTTGATATTTTTTAGGGTATTACTTACAGATGTCTAAACGAACCAAAAGATTACAAAAAATTTCTCGGCGGCTTACTACCCATCAATTGCGACGCCTTCAAGAAAAGGATGTGGCTTTAAACTATGATGAGTTATATAAAAGTGGTTTAAGTAAAACCGGTTCACCATATTTTCTGGGTTACTATTCACCCTCGGGAATCAAATATGCGCTTGAACAATACGGTTTCTATGAGGAACTTCACAACAGAGGTTTTAAAAATTTAAAATTATCTATTAATACAAACGATCCCTATAAACAGAGAATCGCTATTTACACAGAAGAGAAAAAGCCTTCCAAACTTCTGGGTGAATTAGTTGTAAAACGCAGGCATACCACAGTCTACACACCCTTTCCCTCCCGGATACACGGCAGAACATTTGAAATGATTGGGGTTGAATGGCTGTGCATGCAAAATCCGGCAGGAGATTTCACACCGGATAAACCCAGACTTCCAGGGCAGAAGTATCCGGGATTAGGAATGGGTGAAATAGTTATGGAAATTTTGGTTATTATGTGCGGACGCCTGCGCACCGCAGGATTACACAATGTCCCGGAACATTTTCATAACGCCCAAATGTACACGCCTCAATTCAAATATATTGACCCAGTTTACGCAGGCAAACGTCAAGCTATTGTTCGGGACCTATTGAATAAGTATAGCTTACCGGAAATCTCCTGGGCAATAGACTTAAAATGTGTTAGTGAAAATGATAATCCATTTGAATGGTTCGTTTCCGAACAAGTTATTCCATTAGACCGAGATTTAAAGGAATACTTTGAAAGTAAAGAATACAATAATTATATGGAGGAAACAGCCAAACAATTTCAGTATCGTTTGGATGAATCGTGCTGGGAAAAGAAAAGAAATGAAATCCAAAATTATATTACCTGTTAGAAAAAAGTGACGAGGCTTGAAGTGTGAGAACGCTACAAATTTAAAAATATATTTATTTTTTTATTTCCCTCTTTTAAATTGAATGAGAATTATTTAACGATTTTTTTTATTTTCCGCATAATATCAGGAGGATACATATGGCACGTCAAATTAACTGCGATGAATTGACCTTTTCCCTTTATCCTTACGCCAATGAAATGAAAATGTATGAAAGTTATTACTTGAATGGCGAATGGGACGATGGCGCTATTGTTGATTTTCATCATATTAATTTATCTCCTGCCGCCAATATTTTAAACTACGGGCAGGGCATTTTTGAAGGAATGAAGGCATTCTACAGTGCAAAAGGAAAAATTGTTTTGTTTCGTGCTGAAGAGAATGCGAACCGCTTCGAAAAAAGTGCTGAAAAACTTGCGATTCCGGGAATAACGGCTGCAAAATTTATGGATGCGGTAAAGCAAGTTGTGCTTGCTAACAAAGATTTTATTCCCCAAAGTAATGACGGGCGGTGCAGTATGTATTTACGTCCGGTTTGTATCGGTACAGAACCACTATTGGGTGTCCGGGCAGCAACCGAGTATTTATTCTATATATTTGCCAGTCCGGTTGGTCCCTACTTTGATAAAGTGGGAATTGTTCGATTAATTGCCAAAGACATCAATCGGGCATCACCCCACGGTACCGGAGACGCCAAAGCGGTGTGTAACTATCCCGTGACCATGCGCCCCAAAAAAGAGGCAAAAGCTTCCGGTTTTGATGAAGTCATTTATCTCGATCCCAAAGAAAATAAATATATCGAAGAAGCCGGTGCCTCAAACTTCTTCGCATTGATGAAAGATGATAAGTTAGTCACGCCACCCCTTGGTTCAATTTTACCCGGGATTACCCGGGATGCTGTTATTCATTTGGCAAAAGATCTCTATCACATGACGGTGGAAGAACGAGACCTGAGCGTGGAGGAAGTAGTTGAAAATGCCAAAGAAGTATTTGTTACCGGCACTGCCACTATTATCACTTCCGTGAGTGATATTGGCTTCCGGGGAAATGTATATAATATGAATCAAAATAATTACCAGTTAGCCCACAAATTATATGACAAACTGATCGGAATTCAGCTTCAAAAAGATGAAGATAAATACGAGTGGGTAATGGAATTAGACTGATAATTTTCATTTTCTTCGATCCACCGTTCTGCGGTGGATCGATATTATCGCAATCCCATTTTAATAAAAATCAAATTTCCGGGCGAAATTCCCTCAATTCCTCATTTCCCATTTCCAATCCGTTATGGGCAACACCGGTTTCCCGTTTGCGCAATAAATAGGCAAAAATTAATCCTGCAAATCCTGTGATGGAGAACAACCACATGCCGGGTGCATAATCGGTTATGCCATTCACAGTGCTTAAATCATTTGCCACACCAACCAAATAATTAAACAAAGTGAGACCTACATTTTGAATCATCGTCATAATGCCGTATGCAGTGCCTAACTTTTTTTCTTCAACAATGAGGGCAACAGAAGGCCACATTGCCGCCGGCACTAAAGAAAATGCAATACCCATGATAGAGGTCATTACCAGGGGATGAATTGGCGTATATACGAACATCAAATACACCGGGACAATCATGAAGGAACCCAGTATCATCAATGAAGCCCGTTTACCTCGTCGGTCAATAAAAAAGCCAAACAACGGTGTCCCAATCATGGATGCCAGGGTGATAATACTGGAAGTGAAACCCGCCATTTCTCGGGATAAACCGTGATGCTCAATAAAGAATTTTACTGCAAATGTTTGAAAAGGAAAAATGGCAGAATAAAACGTAACGCAAAGCAACGAAATATACCAAAATGAGGGTTTCAAACTAAACATCTGAGACAGGACAATTTTTTCCTGCATTTCTTCTTCAGGCATTTTGAAAGTTCGACGCGCTTTTTGATCCATCAATATATACACCATCACCGAGACCACCGACAAAATTGCCATCCCCATCGAAATAAATAAGGGACCCTGCCAGTTTTCATACAAACCTTTGGCAAAGGAGGGAGAAATTAGCGCCGAAAAGGTGCCCAATCGGGAGACGGTAAGGTTTAAACCAAATGCGAAAGATAATTCTTTTCCCCTGAACCATTTTGCCATCACAGTCGTCACCGCGACAATGAGTGATTCCGCACCCAAACCAAAAACCAACCGCCCGCCTGCCATCCAGATAAACTGGCTGGAAATATAACCAGACAACTCAGGACTGAAAACTGTCATCACAGTTCCAATCAGGCATAGCATTGAAAATAGTAATGAGGATTTTTTGGTGCCAATCCTGTCAATAATTATACCGCCGATTAATACCATAATAATATTGGGCAGGCTGTAAATCGCATTCAATGTACCAATATTGCTATCGGAATAACCGAGCTGAGCTTTTAATAAATCGGCAAGCGGACTGATACTGTCATAAACAGAATAGTTACCAAACATTGCCAAACTGACAAATACCAATACAGACCAGCGAAAAACCGCGGTAGGTTCGCTCTTTTTAACATTTTGGTTATTCATAATTCTGCACCTTATGATTAGTTTCACTCACAGATATTAAACTGCTCTTCAATATATGCCAATCCAAAACAGACGGCACTCAGGTTGGTTTTAAATATGGTTACTCAATACTTTCAAATGTCCACAACTCAGTTTGCTACAATATGCACCCTAAAGCCAAAGATTTACCTGCTCAAATAAACAAAGCCTTAGAGCAGGTATAATCATGCTGAGGTAAAAAAGAAGATACTGTTTTCCAACAATTAAAAACAAGCAGGAATAATTCTTGTTTTATAAATGAATCGGAAAGATTTCATGTTTTGGTAGGCGGTCTAATTCTTGATTAGACTGTTTTTAAAAGAACAAAAAAGTAACGGTTATCAATTAAAGTTTAAATAACACTTGCCACAATAGATTTTGCTTCATCCTGAATTTTATGAAGATGATCCATTCCTTTAAAACTTTCTGTATATATCTTGTAAATGTCCTCAGTTCCGGAGGGTCTGGCAGCAAACCACCCGTTTTCGGTAACTACTTTTATGCCGCCAATAGGTGCATTATTCGCTGGTGCATGAGTGAGCTTGGATATTATTTTTTCGCCAGCCAGCTCTGTCGCCTGGATTTTTTCCGGACTTATCTTTTTTAATGCTTCCTTTTGAGTCGTAGAAGCCGTCTCGTCGATTCGTTCATAAACCGGACTGCCAAATTTCGACTCCAGGATTTGATAATGTTCAGCAGGATTTTTTCCGGTTTTCGCCGTAATTTCTGCTGCCAGTAAATCCATTATTATGCCATCCTTATCCGTTGTCCATACCGTGCCGTCCATTCTCAGGAAAGACGCACCCGCACTTTCTTCTCCACCAAATCCATATGCTCCATCTAATAACCCATCCACAAACCACTTAAATCCCACCGGCACTTCCGCAACTTTTCGGCCCAATTGTACCGTCACACGATCTATCATGGCACTGGATACCAAAGTTTTGCCAACCGCGGCATTCTTAGACCAGCCCGGACGATTCTGAAACAGGTAATATATAGCGACTGCTAAATAATGATTTGGATTCATTAAACCAGCCGTGGGAGTAACGATTCCATGACGATCGTAATCCGGGTCGTTTCCAAAAGCAATATCAAATTTTTCATTTAGACTGATGATACTTGCCATTGCAAATCTGGAGGAGCAATCCATACGAATTTTTCCGTCTCTATCCACCGTCATAAAAGAAAAACTGGGATCGATCTTCTTGTTCACAATTTCCAGATGAATTCCATAGGTATCGGCAATGGGTTCCCAAAAGGCTATTCCGGAACCTCCCATAGGATCTACGCCAATATTCAA
>CAZVKP010000104.1:0-9054 GCA_964627635.1 uncultured Calditrichaceae bacterium
TTTGACAGAGAGTCATCAACTCACCAAGTCACGTTCTTTTAATGCTTCCATTTCATTACGGGTGTAGACATAGCCAGTGGGGTTATTTGGAGAGCAAATCATAATTGCCCTGGTTTTGGGTGTAATTTTGCCTTCAATTTCGGAAATGGGTGGTAATCTGAATCCTTTTTCTACTTCACTGGTAACGGGTTTGATCTTCACACCTGCCTCAATCGCAAAACCGTTATAGTTGGTATAGAATGGTTCGGGAATAATGATTTCGTCTCCAGGATCCATTGTTGCCATCATCGCAAAAATAATCGCTTCGCTTCCACCGTTGGTCACCACAATCTCTTCGTTGTTAATGCTTATCTCATATCTGGCGTAATATTTTACCAACTCATCACGATATTCCCACAAACCGGCAGAATGCCCGTAGGGTAGAACTTGAATATCGTGATTCCGAAACGCATCCAACATTACTTTTGGTGTATGAATATCGGGTTGACCAATATTTATATGATGAACATGTATGCCACGTCTTTTTGCGTCTTCGGCATATGGAACTAATTTCCGTATGGGCGATGGAGGCATATATGATGCACGTTGAGATAATTTAGGCATAGAGTCCTCCAAAAAAGTTAAAATTTTGTGACACGTTCTGTTTCTTTAGCTTCCAAATTTGCTTCAGCTTCCTCGGGAGTATCGTAGATATAAGTTAACCAATTTTCGTATTCCGGGCTTTTTCCTTTTACAACCTCTAAGTATTTAAGCGCTAATTTTTTGGTAATTGGTCCGGGCTTACCTTCTCCAATTTGATATTCCTTCCAGTGCGAGCGATCTTTATCTTTATCCCTGCCATCAGTCATTCGCGTAATTGGTGTTACTTCTGCAGCAGTGCCGGTAAAGAATACTTCATCTGCTTCTAAAAATTCTTCTACGGTAATAGGCGCAACTGTGGTTCGATAGCCTAAATCTTCCGCTAATTTCAAAACCGTGGTTCGTGTAATTCCCTCCAGAATAGATTCGCTGTTGTCATTGGTTTTTAGAACATTATTTTTCACAAGTATGATGTTTTCCCCCGGTCCTTCGGCAATTCGACCTTCCATATTTAAAAAGATTCCCTCATCATAACCAAGTTTTCTGGCATAACTTCCGGCAATATTCGATTGCGCATACATTCCGCCAACTTTTGCTCTCATATCAATTTGTTGCGGGTGGATTCGTCGGCAATGAAGCAGTAAGGTTTTTACACCCTTTTCCAAACCCTCTTCTCCTAAATATGCACCCCATGCCCAACATCCAATTGTAAATTCTACCGGGCTTGCCTTCGGAACCAATCCCAAGTTGCCATAGGAGTAAAACAAATTGGGTCTAATATAAGCGGCCCTTAATTTATTCTCCTTCATCACCAATTTAATAGCATCTATAATTTCTTGTTTAGAATACGGCACTTCCATATTCATGACCTCTGCCGACAAAAATAATCGTTTCAAATGTTCATCCAAACGGAACACCGCCGGCCCCTTTTCTGTGTCGTAAGCTCGAATTCCTTCAAATACCGAACTGCCATAATGTAAAGTATGACTCATCACATGTACATGCGTACTATCCCAATCATATAGTTTGCCCATATGCCATAATTTTTTTGCACCAGGGAAATAAGTTTTGTCAATCATATACACTCCTTATTCAATTATTTTTTTTGATAATAAAAAACCCGGTGAAATATCCGGGTTTTTTATTTTACTGAAATTTATCCGGAGATAAAATTTATTAATTAAAAACATGTAAAACAAGAAACTCACCATCACCGTCAATAATTGTGAAAAAAGTCATTCCAAAAAAATAATATTGATTGAAGTCGGAAAAGTCAAGATAAATAAAATTTTGTAAACACTGTTAAAATTTTATCTTTGAACGTGATTGCCTCCTCAGACCCTTTCGGTTGGATTCGTAAATTCAAACATTTCCCTTTTGATTTTGTATCGAATAAATTATAACGTACTCAAATAAAATATTTAAACAAAATGCAGGTACAAACAAATGTTTTAACAAAAATGAATAAGCAACACATTTAGGAATGAAAAATATCGCAGTAAATTCCGCTGTTAATTCTAATCTAAAAAGATTCAAAAAATTTTGTACAAATTTAGAAAATGTAAGGATTTTTGTAAATTTGAATTTTCAAAAAGTAATTGACATTTTATGGTTATTTTATTAAACTTTTCATTATTTAACAAAAAAAATTATAGTATATAAGTTTTAAAAAATAAAATAATTAGCTGTGGAAAATTAATAAGCATACGGAGGAATGATGGCTGAGAGAACTTCCAAAGGTTCAATCATCCTGGAAATAGTGATTGTTCTGCTGGCCCTACTTTTAGTTGCAGTGATTCTCGTTCCCAATCAAATCTGGAAGCAAGAAAACCGAATTACTGAAAAATGTCGCGACAACATGAACGCCTTATACGAAGCAGAAATGTTTTACTATCAGGGAAATGATACCTTTACCGACACCCTTTCTCAACTTTTAACCTATGTGGAGAATGATTCCGGATTAACGCACCGTCAAGGATTAGTGTCATTAACCCGCAGTTTAATCCGTGTTATCGATAATATTTTAGAAATCCAAACTCTCCAACAAATTAACGACATATCTCAGGCAGCTTTCGAGATAACAGGAGATCTTGTTGGTAATGAACGGTATTTCCGCAGGCACGAGGGATTACTGGAAGAGAGCCGGGTAATTAACCGCAAGATTTTATCCCTGGATTCCAGCATGGTGATTCCTAATTTCAGTAAAACCAAAAATTATATTGACTCACTGCAAAACTTGCGAAATAGAATGTCGGATTATCCCTTGCAAAATAGTGTGCTGAATTCCATGACTTATGTAGACTCAATTAAACTCTATTATAGTCATATTGAGATGAGTGCGGTAAATGAATACTGGGAGGAACAGTACGCCAGAATTAACAATTTTATATCGGATATCAAACAAACCGATATTGTTAAAGTATCCAGTGTGGGAGACCGGTTAAAGAAATTTATTGACCGTATAAACGATGCCATAAAGAAATTAAATTTATCAGATTTTGAAGAAGCTAAACAACAACTAGATTCGGAACGTCAAAATCTGAAGGAACTTCATCAAAAATTTCTCTCACCGGATTATTTCATCTTAACACAAAAATACGGATTGGCTTCATTAAATGAAACAGATTCCACATTAATTAGCTTGAGTCAAAACAAGTTTTTTTGTCCGGATAATGAAGAGCGATATTTAATTGCTATGCTGGGTGGTCAACGCATTACAGTTGAATGCCCAAATTTACTGGACCAATTTCACAGTTGGTTTAATCAAAGTGTAGCGCCCATAAAGGGCTTGCCTCTTTTTACACAAATGAATAATCTTGATACAGCACTTGCCCACACTTCTGAAAGATTAAATGAGAACCGAACGCTTGTAAGAAGATATACCGATATTTTATTAAAATTAAAGGAACTACTGGTCGAGATCGATGAAATTGAAAATAGTTCTCTATTCTATCGATATACCCATAATGTTCAAAATTTCATCGATACCCTGGAGAATGAAACAAAATTATCGGTATTGGAAAAACAAATTGAAGATGTTCTCAACCCCTTGGATACATTGGCAGCCAGAATCGAAAATAAAGATATTTCCGATTTGGAAGAACGGATGAATTATTTTGATGGAAAACTGAAAGATTTGGATTCTACCATTACCAACACCAGAATGCCCTCCCGAGTTCGAAACAAAATTCAACCGAATGCCGAGACTTTTACGCCGGTATTTGATATTTTGGAAAATCTTAAATCCAGCTTCCAACCTTCTCAAGCCGAAGCTTTTAGACAAACGGCAAGAGAATTGGAAAACAGCTTAAAGGATGCCATGGATGGAATTGATATAAGCCGCCACGTAATTTTTAGTAGAACCCATATTAATCATGGTTATATTAAGGAAGGTGAAAAAAGTTGGGAGCTAGAATAAATAAGGTGAGGTTCTATGGCAGAAGAAATCAGTAGTATTTCTTTTCAAGAAGATTTTATTGTTTGGACCGAATTAAAAATAGAAAATAACAAAATAGAATTAGAACGGGCAGTGAGTGAATCATTGCCCGTTTCTATCAATTTTAATACACTGCAGGATGCTTCATCTCATCAACAGATTTCAGATCACTTAAAAACCATTATTGAAAAAAATAATTTATCTCAGTTCGCCGCACGCGTAAGTATTCCCGGATATTTTGCTCTCATCAAAAAAATTCAATTGGACTCGGATATTCCCGTAGAAAATTTTCCCGATATTGCTCAATATGAGTTTGAAAAATCAATAGATGATACAGTTGATCAGTTTATGATATATTTACCGGATTACAATCGAACTATAGGTAAACATCAAGAAAAATTAGCGGTAGGGATTCGCAAAAATGTTTTAAATTTTTTTGATGATATTTTTAAACAGTTAAATATCAGGATAGAATCTATTTCACCCAACTGTTTTAATGTGGAAGATTCGTTCAGGAAAATTTATCCCGACAAGAATGAACTATCGGTGCTGCTGGGTTGGCAGCGCCGGGGGCATGACGTTATAATATCGGATGGTCAAAATTTCGTTAATTATAATTTTAGACCATACAATTCAAATTTAGATCCGATTGAACAGATTGAAGAAGAAGAATTGCTTTCCAGTTTCGACATAATTCTCGAAGAAATTAAACATCCTACGGTTGTCGAACAGCCAATTTACAATATTGAATCCATTTACTGTTACGGATTTCATTTTAAACCGGAGTGGTTAGAAATGATAAAAGCCCAGGTAACTGTACCAGCCCATCAAATAATGATTAATGAATCTAGCCCATATCAAATTGTGTCTGAGAAAACCGATTTTTCTTCTGACAAAATCTTCCAAATATTTGAACCAATCTCAAATATTTTTTAAATTGAGGCAACGAGGTAATTTATTATGGTTAAATTAAATTTTAAAGAAACATCCTCAATACCTGCCTCTTCCAAAGATAAAAAAGAAGAAGTTAAAGGACAACATCCGGAACGGGAGGAGCAGCAAAAACCAAAAGAAGAATTCGATATTTCGTTTGAATCCACAGAATCGTTCTTTCCAAAAGTTGAAGAAGAACCCGAACAGGAACCATCTCGACCTACTTTCTTTGAAGAAAACGAATCTTCTACCACTGAAAAAGAGTCATCAGCAGGTTATAGCTTTGAAGACGAAGAAAGTAGTTTTAAATCGACCATTACTCAAAAAAAACTTTACCTCATCTTTGGCGCTATCGCTGGCGCTTTACTGGTTATCATTTTCATAATACTTCAACTGATTAAAACTGAAGACGATGGCAAAATAGCAGAACAACCTAAAACCGAGACCACAACAACAGAACAAACAAGCGGTGGACCGACGAGCCAGGCAATGCTCTCTGTATATCAAAACAATATGGCAAATAATCGGTTCATCAATCAACAATTGATCAATTTTATCGATAAAAAACCAAATTCGGCAGATTATTCCCTCATTGTTCTAACGCCAAGCGAAATGAACTTAACCGTTTTGGCGGATTCAAGAAATCAAATTGCGGAATTTCATATTGATCTTAAACAAAACTTCCCAAATTATGCATTTCGCATCATTTCTGCGCAGTCTATGTTAGAAGGAAATGTGAATAAAATTTATGCAGACATTAGCGCAAAAATAGATCCCAATCAAATTCTTCCCTCTTCTGCTAATATTTCGGTTTCGGTGCAACCGCAAAATATCTCATCAGAAATAAAAGAATTGACTCAACAAAACGACGTAAATTTGCAATATTTCAAAGAGGGAAAAATTACCGATCGAAATAATTATCGGGAAATATTTTACTATGTAAACATCGGTGGGAAAAAAGACAATATTCTTCAATTTCTTGCGGATATGGTGAATTCTTACCCCATGCTCAGGATAAATAAGTTTTCAATCTATCCATACAATTTAGAAACGATAACTGACCAAAATTTGTTAACACGAATAAATTTTACTTATTATAACTCCAAATAGTTTTAAAATTAATGCGAATTATAGCCGGAAAGTATAAGGGTAAGCATTTATATTCTGCCAAAAACAACTCTATTCGGCCTACCACAGATCGTATTAAAGAGTACATTTTTGAAATATTAAATGGATATACCAAAGATTGCCGTGTTCTGGACTTGTTCGCTGGGTCCGGAAGTCTTGGTTTGGAGGCAATAAGCCGAGGAGCAGAAGCCGTTACATTTGTCGAAAATTCTTATAATTCTCTTAAAATTTTGCGCAAAAACTTGAACCGTACTAAGGTTCAGGAACCATATCAAATCGTTCGGAAAAATGTTCTCACATTTCTTCGACAGAATAAAGAGCCATACGATCTTATATTTGCCGATCCCCCTTTTAAATGGGATCGATACATTGAGTTATTGCCACTTTCATTTTTACCGGAAAATCTGAATGAATACGGAATATTGGTTTTAGAAAGCGAACGAACCCACGATATTGAATGGAACACCAATGTTTATGAGGTTATTCGTCAAAAAAAATTTGACCGAAGTCTCATCACATATTTTGGAAGAAAGGGTATTGAATGAGCACTGCATTATATCCCGGCACATTTGATCCAATTACATTTGGTCATTTAGATATTCTTGAGCGAGCATTGAAACTGTTCGATAAAATTATTATTACCATTGCCATTAATCCATCCAAACAACCTCTATTTTCAATGGATGAGCGTGTGGACCTAATTCATAAAGTTCTTTTAGAACGAAATATTGACAAAAATGTAACAGTGGAAGGCTTTGAAGGTTTATTGGTTAATTTCGCCCTTAAAAAAAATGTGCATGCAATTATTCGCGGGCTCCGGGCAGTTTCGGATTTTGAATACGAACTACAAATGGCACTGATGAATCGACGACTTGCAGATAAGGTAAATACGGTATTTATGATGCCGCATGAAAAATACACATATTTAAACTCGACAATCGTCAAAGAAGTATCAAAATTGGGGGGAGATGTCTCCAATTTTGTTCCGGATGTGGTGAAGCAAGCCCTTGAGAATAAATTATCATAATATACTTTATCTTACCTCAATAAAAATACCCACCTTTAACGACCCCTATATTATTTCCTGATTTCGATAATTTGATAATATTTTTGATTGCCAGATTTAATTTGTTAAATTGTTAAGTTCTTATTGGGAGTTTAAAATTAAGAGGCGTGCATATGGAAATTATTGAAAGAATCCGAAAACAAGCCGGTCAACAGCTTAAAACCATTCTCCTTCCGGAAGGCACAGAAGAACGGATGTTAAAGGCTGCGGACATTTTAGTGAACGAAAAAATTGTGAGACCTGTTTTATTGGGCGATAAAGATCAAATTCAAGAAAAAGCAATGGATTTAAATCTTGAATTGCAAAATGTGAATATTATATACCCCAAAGAACATGAAAATTTGAATACTTTTGCAGAATCTTATTACGAACTTCGCAAACACAAGGGAATTACACGCGAAAAGGCAAAAGAAATCATGCATGATCCTCTGTATTTTGCTGCAATGATGTTACGAAATAACCAGGCGGATGGCGCTGTAGCAGGATCTATACATCCAACAGGTGACGTGTTAAGAGCCGGTATACAAATAGTTGGCTTAATGCCAAATGTAAATGTGGTATCAAGCTGTTTTGTTATGGCTTTACCAAATGCTGAATTAATGACCTTTGGAGATTGTGCAGTAATTCCAGACCCTGATCCGGAACAGTTAGCAAGTATTACGGCCAGTTTTTCGAATACTCATCAAAAGCTTGTCGGAACCGATCCCCGGGTGGCAATGCTCTCCTTTTCCACTAAAGGAAGTGCCAAACACGAAATGGCAGAAAAAGTGGTGAAAGCAACCCAAATTGCACAGGAAAAAGCACCCAATCTTATTATCGATGGTGAGTTACAGTTTGATGCGGCATACATTCCTGCTATTGGGGAGCGAAAAGCGCCTGATTCCAAAGTGGCCGGCAAAGCAAACACTTTCATTTTCCCGGACTTAAATTCCGGAAATATTGGGTATAAAATGGTACAAAGATTAGCGGGTGCAGAAGCAATCGGTCCAATTATCCAGGGTTTAGCAAAACCATACAATGATTTATCCCGCGGCTGTAGTGTGGATGATATTGTAAATGTCGCAGCAATTTGCAGTATTTTATCCTAAGTTTTTCAATTGGATAGAAAAATTCTTCATGTAATATAATAAAGTTATCTTCAACATGGGTTCAATTTCAATTTAGTCTAACCATGAAATTATAGTGAGACAAGAACTATGCAACTGGCACCTCGGATTTCAAATGTTGAAGCTTCAAAAACACTTCAGGTTAAAGAAAAAGCACTGCAACTGAAGGCAAAAGGAGTTGAGGTTATAGATTTAACGGCCGGTGAGCCGGATTTCCCAACTCCCCCATATATTTGCGATGCCGGCATCAAAGCCATAAATCAAGGATTTACCCGGTACACAGCTAATACCGGGATCCCTGAACTCCGCGAAGCTATTGCCCTCAAACTAAAGGTTGACAATCAATTAGATTATTCCCCCAATCAAATTGTGGTTTCAAATGGAGCAAAACAATCGGTTCTAAACAGTCTGTTTGCAGTGGTAGGTGAAGGTGATGAAGTGTTACTTGCATCCCCTTACTGGGTTAGTTATCCCCAGCAAATTAAAATAGCAGATGGGACGCCGGTTCTTTTAGATACAACCAAAACGGATTTTAAAATTACCCCAGCCCAGTTGAAAAGGCATATTACCCCAAGAACCCAAGCAATTATTTTAAACAGTCCCTGCAATCCAACCGGGATAGTTTACACTGAATCTGAATTAAGAGAATTGGCTTATATTCTTTCCAAAGAAGATATTTGGATAATATCTGACGAAATATATGAAAAAATACTATTCGATAACTTAAGGCACCTTAGCATCGCTACCCTGGAGAATTTATATTCCAAATGTATTGTGATAAATGGATTCTCCAAATCATATTCCAT
>CAZVKP010000105.1:0-4510 GCA_964627635.1 uncultured Calditrichaceae bacterium
GGTTCCTTTAAAAATTGGAATTTACGTGACTGCGCTGTTTTTATTACTGATGACCTTCTGGCCGTTTGTTGAGCCGATGCTATCGAAAAAGAAGGAAACTCGCAAAAAAATAGCCTTCAGTGTGGGAGGCATCACCCTGATTGCAACGGTAGGCTTAACCATTTGGGAAACAGTGGTCTTATAAGACATTGGACAGGATCGACTATATGAATAGGATAATATTCAGACACATAGAAAATAAATTTAAAATTTACATAAGACTTAATCGCAGGAGGAAAAATGGACACTATTAAAGGACAACAATGGCTCATCGGAATTTTCAGCGTGCTGCTGATTGTGGTTTTAATGATTGTTGCCGGTTACGAAATGAAGAAATCCAGAGAGTTTAAACCGGAAATTGAAGTTGATGAAATGTCGGCAACGTGCATCAATTGTCACGAAAACAAAGGTATTGCGGTAACCCAAATTGATGCCTGGAAAGAAAGCCGTCACGCGGTTATGGGTATCGGCTGTTACGAATGCCATGAACCTATGGAAGGAGATTTCGATGCGTTCACCTGCTCGGAGAGCGATATTCTGGTGGCTCGT
The DNA here is from genome assembly GCA_964627635.1 of uncultured Calditrichaceae bacterium. Lineage (GTDB taxonomy): Bacteria > Calditrichota > Calditrichia > RBG-13-44-9 > RBG-13-44-9 > CAZVKP01. Next base: position 589 of record CAZVKP010000105.1, read on the forward strand.
CATCCCACCCCAAAAGACTGCGCGGAATGCCATGATCAACAGGTCACCGAATTCGCAGAGAGTAAACATGCCCATCAATTCTGGTTATTCAAAAATGCGGATCGTGCGGTGTTTGAAAATCCCATATCCACTCGCCATGGATGCGAACAGTGCCATCAAATCGGAAACATGTGGCCGGACGGCAGCGTGGGAGAGTGCGATGTGTGCCATGCCAAACACTCCTTCAGCAAGGAAGTAGCAAGGCAGCCGGAAACCTGCGGCGAATGCCACTTAGGTCCCGACCATCCCCACATTGAAATCTACAACGAATCCAAACACGGTAACATCTTCAAAGCAAAAGGACACAAATGGGATATGAGCTACAGCACCGCAGATCATAAGAAAATTCCCATTGAAGTCCCGGTGTGCACAACCTGCCATATGGATGGAAATAAAACCCAGCCCATGACCCACAATGTGAGTGAGCGGTTGGCATGGGAATCGCAAATGACCTGGAGTTTCCGTACGGTATGGAACGAAGACAAACTGGGCGACTGGAAAAAGAAGCGGGAGCGCATGTCATCCACTTGCAAAAATTGCCATGCCCCGGATTTTGTAAATATGTATTTGGTGACTGCGGATCTTGTTAATTTACAATACAACGAAATCCGCCGGGAATTCGTGCGTTGGACTAAAAAGTTGACCAAGAACGGCATAATAGATCGATTGAAAGCGAACGGTAAATTTTATTCGGATCCGGTGCTGAATGGGTGGGATGAAGTCCCCGAACATGAAATGTATTATGCATGGCATCACGAGGGACGCCGATTCCGTCACGGCGCAGAGATGATGGGGGCCGATTATACCCAATGGCACGGCATCTGGGAAATCCAGGAAGATTTGGGAGAGCTAATCACCTGGGCAGCCGAACATGGCGATCCCGAAGCCCAGCGCTGGGTGGATTCCAATCATCCATCAAAATTTATTCCCTATGCGCTGTATGATATACCCGGAAATGCCTGGGGAATCAATGTAAAAGCGAACACCACTCCGTTTGTTTATAACAATTATCCAAATTACTGGGACAAGGTATATGATAACGTAAAAGCGGCATACGATCATGGTTTGCTCACTGAAGCTCAATGGGATCTGTGGTTAGAACGCTATGAAAACAAAGAGCACTACCTTGGGACAAAATACAATGCGGATTCCACCTGGAATTACTACAAAGAGCGGCATGAAAATGATCTGAAAGAAATGAATGAGCAGGTCATTGATTTTGTATTGCCGAGTAAACCATTTTATGAAAAATAGGTGTTGAATATCAATCAGAGAAATGACAAAAAAAGGTCTGATTATGAAAAATAAAATAGAACGCCACGTACCTTTTGAAAAACAGTTCCGTTGGCTGTTGTTATTCGGTTTTATCTGGGGACTGCTGGAACTGCTTTTGACGCCGCTGGTCAAATCCATCATACCCGAATTTGCTGCGATCATCGTTCCGCTCATTATTGTAATATATGTGTTGATTGTGAAATATAATCTTCCCACTCCCGGAACGGTGTTACTGATGGCGATTATTGCTGCTACCATGAAATTTCTGGCAGCCGAGCTGGTATTAACCGGTGCATTTATGGCAATTCTATTGGAAGCGGTGATTATCGAATTGGTGTTTTTGATTTTCAGTTATCAATTTATTGGGTATTTGGTGGCAGGAATTTCTCTCGAGTTATACAATGTTTTGCATCCGGTTCTGTCCAGAGGATATTTCTTTCAATCCCATCAATTTATTATTTTTAAGCGCTGGCTGGCTGGAATTCTGGGCTATGAATTTGCGGGTAATCTCTCCCAGGTAACCACAACAGCAGTCCTGCTGCTGTTACATCTGGCGGTGGGGATATTGGCGGGCTGGCTTGCATGGCGAGGGGTGAATTATATCTTCGGCAGAGGGCAAACCAGACCATCCGCATCACAACCATCAGATGCAAACAATGTTGCCCGAAAATCAGAATTGTCTTGAATTTTTGGGTTGAAGTTTTGTATTATCTAAGTAACTAATCAGGTTCCCGGTTCAAGAGTTCCCGGTTTTCCTGTTGATGTACCTTTGTCAGGGATATAACAATATGAAAATTCAAAGATTTGTGGCATTAGCCACCACTGCCGTGGAAGAAATTCAAGCATGGCAATTAGCACGAGAATTAACTCAAAAAGTATATCACTTGACAAAAAAATCAGAATTTTCTAAAGATTATGGGTTGAAGAATCAGATACGCTCTGCGGCTGGCTCATCGATGCATAATATTGCTGAAGGATTTGATTCGGAGTCAAATGCAGAATTTATTCGATTCTTACGATATGCAAAGCGATCTTGTACGGAAGTCCAGAGCGAACTTTATGTTGCTTTGGATGAAGGATATATATCATTAGAGGAATTTAATGAGAGTTATGAATTGGCCGGAAGAACGCGATCTGCCATTAGAGGATTTATTAATTATCTGAAAAAGTATGAAGATCAAAAGATTTCTAACCGGGAACCTTGAACAGTGAACCCAAAAACCTGAGTAGTTACTAATCTATAAGCAAAAAAATGATTTAAGTTAAACGGTCTATTGACAAATATTTTCTCCGAGCCGGATGTGTCCTACCGGGAGACATCGGCCGTTCGGGCGAGCGGGCAACCGCTAACCCTATCCCGAGGAATGGTTTAAGGAATTAAGCTGTTCTGAATTGGCAAAGGAGATGTCATCGAATTTTATATAATATTATCCTTTCGATGGCATAAATTTAGAAAAAAGCCTCCTGTCAATTCGGCAGGAGGTTTTTTTATGAGAATGAATGATGATTGATAAGGCAGACATAACAGTAGCAATACTGGCTGGCGGCAAAAGCAGTCGATTTGGTACCCCAAAAGAGCACGCTATATTTCGGGATCGTAAACTCATCCAAATTTCGCTGGAGATCGCTGGAAAAATATCCACCAATAAAATGATCATTTCCGGAAATCGTTATCCGGAGTTGTCACCCAATATTCCTGTGGTTAAAGATATTATTCCGGATTTAGGTCCCATTGGTGGTATATATACCGCAATGCATCAAGCAGATACGCCTTATATCGCCACCCTGCCCTGTGATATGCCGCTTTTAACACCGAGAGTTTACCAGATACTGGCAACTCACCAAAAAGACATTTATCCGGTTGCCGCAATTTCCGAAAGTGGATTAGAGCCTTTGGTGGGCATATGGCCCGTTTCAAATATAACGGTATTTTTAGAATCAATATGCCACAAGCGATTGAGTCTACGGAATGTATTAGCGCAAACAAATGCCGCCACAATCTATATCCCGGACTATTTTGATAACTATTCACCGGATATCTTTTTTAATATTAATTATCGTTCCGATCTCAAATATCTGAAAAATCAAACTTCAACCAATAATCTACACTTACCATGAAACGATATTTAATTAGCTTCAGTATTTTTATCATACTTGCGCTTCTGGTAGATTTCCGGACTCAATTGTTTATCGTCCCGGTGGTGCTTCTTGCTATTCTTTATCTGAATCCACAATCAATTAAAATACTCTGCCGTTGGAAATTTTTACTCTTTTTAACAATACTGGTATTTGGAGTACCGATTTTCGCCGGAGATAAAAATGCTTCCTTTATGGGAATTTCCTATTCTGTCGAAATATTTCGGATGAGCCTGGTGATGGCCAGCCGCAGTATTATCATCCTCATGTCCGTTAAGATGCTCACCCAGCAAATTTCGGTCAGCCAAATGGCTGGTCTCATGGAAAAAATTCATTTGAAAAATTTCAGTCATATTTTTTCCATATCCATGATTATTTTACCTGACATTCGAAACATCGCTTCACAAACCCTCGAAGAACACCGTAAAAAGATAAAATTTAAAAACATGTTTTCTGAGATTTTCGGATTTAT
>CAZVKP010000105.1:4520-9017 GCA_964627635.1 uncultured Calditrichaceae bacterium
GGTGTCTATTATCGTGCGGATTTTAAATTTTGCAGAAAATTACCATAACCTAAATTATCGGCGAGATGAGTCATGAAAATTGTAACCTACTTAATAATCTTGGCAACCCTTTACTTCAATTATCTACTTGCAGGAATCCCCAAAATCAGCGGAACTGATTCAATTGAAACCTACCAAATGAGCGAGATTGTGGTGTTAGCAGAGCGTATTCCGGCAATCAAAACAGCGACTGTTCATGAAATCACCAAAAAGCAGATTGCAGCTCTGGATATACGGGATGCCCACCAGGCGATGGAATACTCACCGGGATTGTACTTTTCCACAACTTCAAAAAACGAAACCACTTTCCGTTTACGCGGTTTTGAACAACGTCAGGTAAATATTTTTCTGGATGGTATTCCTATCACCATTCCTTATGACGGTATGGTGGATATTTCCCAATTGGCGGGTGACAATATCGAAAACATCCGTGTTGCCAAAGGAGTCCCATCGGTTCAGTACGGGGCAAACGCACTGGGTGGTTCTGTTAACATCATGACCGGCATTCCTAAGCGCAGTGAATCGTTCAATGTCCGCCTGGAAGGGTCAGATCATGGCCGGATTTTTGGTTCGCTTCTTTATCACGGCAATTATGGCAAGTTAAAATACCTGACTTCCTTTAGCCTGGATAAAGCACAGAATTTTAAATTGCCGGACAATTTTACACCAATTTTGAATGAAGATGGCAATAAACGGGATAATAGTGCTCATGAAAAATACAGCGCTTTGCTGAAATTACATTATGATTTAAATGATGTTCATCGTCTGGGCGTGCACTTCAATTATATCGACAATTGGTATCATGTTCCGCCTAAAGTAATGACCAGTCGTCCCCGCTATTGGCAATTTCCGGAATGGAAAAAAAATGTGTTCAGCTTAAACAGCCGACATGTGTTTAGCAATGAACTACTCTTAAGAACCGTTTGGTATTATGACCGCTACCGGAATGTTTTGGAATCTTACGACGACGCCAGCTATAGCTCACAAACACGGAGATATGCCTTTACTTCTATCTATGACGATTACTCATTTGGTGGCATTATTTACCCAAAGGTCAATTTACTCCCTTTCGGGACCACCAATGCGGTGGCTTCACTAAAACGTGACGTTCATCGCCAGGCGGCAAGCGAAGACGATCCCTACCAAAAATTTTCCATGGAAACGTGGACGTTTGGTTTGGAACAAGATTTTCAGATAACCGACCCGTTAAGTGCAGTTGCGGGATTCGATGTCAATCATTTGAGACCGGTTTCCGCCGAAGACCTGACGCTGCGTGATCCCATTACGCTCTTCAACGGACAGCTATCGCTCCAATACCAACTATTGAAATCCACTCAACTTCATTTATCGGTGGGCAAGAAAAGCCGGTTTCCAACTCTCAAGGAATTGTATTCCAGCCGATTGGGACGAAATATCCCAAATCCAAACCTGCAAGCGGAACACTCAATCAATACTGAAATTGGCATAAACTGGCACTCCGATAATTTTCAAATAGTATCCGCATTTTTTCATAACCGATTACAGAACTCGATAGCCAATCGACAACTTGGAGAAAATGTGCAACAGTTCCAAAATATTGATGAAGCCATTCTTCAAGGATTTGAATTTGATATTCGTTTAAAAATGGATGAATTAAATATATCTTTCAATTATACTTTTCTGGATGCGGAAGATACGTCTCCAAACAGAAATGTCGATTATCTGGAGTATCGACCAACCCATCGTTTGAACAGCGTGTTAAAATATGCACTTTCATCCGGTTTATCACTGCAAATGGAGGGCAGCTACACCGCCGATCAACACTATCAGGATCTTGACACCGGAATGTGGTACAAATTAAATGATTTCGCTCTACTGAACGCAAAAATAGGCTATCAATTTATGAATTATGTAAACATTTATGTGCGGGCAAACAATTTGCTAGATCGCTTTTACTACAGTGAAGCCGGTGTTCCCATGCCCGGCAGAGAGCTTATATCCGGATTGAGATTTAGATTATGAAGAAACGGTTGAAACCGGTCCTGATAGTCGGCACAAAAAATTCCGGTAAGACAAGTTATTTGAAGTATTTAATAAAAAAATTGGAAACCAGTGGAATGGTGGTCAGTGGATTTTTGAGTATTGGTAGCTTCCGAGAAAATGATAAACAATCATACATATTGAAAAATATAAAAAACGGTGAGGAATTTTTGCTGGCTAAAAGGACACCACAAGCCAACTTTTCTGTTCATTACGGGAATTATCATTTTGATCCCGAGACATTCAAATACGGAAACCAAGTTTTAATGCAAAATCTGCAGACAGATGCTATCGTAATTGATGAATTTGGTCCATTGGAAAGCAGAGGAGACGGTTTTTGGCCGGCAATGGATTTTCTATTGAAAAACTATCGGGGAATGTTATTCATTGCGGTACGACCACCCCTTATGCAACATTTAAAAAACCTTTTAATTTCCCGGGAACAACCAAAACCAGCAGGAATGTCACTTTCATGAAAACACTTGTTGATTCATATAACAGAAATCATACGTATTTGCGAATCTCAGTAACCGACCGCTGTAATTTGAGATGTCATTACTGTATGCCGGCAGAGGGAATAGAGTTAAAAGAACGGGAAAATATTCTCCGATTCGAGGAAATTTTACGTCTAACAAAAATTTTTGCCGAGATGGGAATCAATAAAATTCGGCTCACCGGCGGCGAACCATTGGTGCGAAAAGGTCTGACCGAATTGATTTCCAATGTTGCAAGAATTCAAGAAATTAATGCCATTGGTATGACTACAAATGGTTTTTTATTGCCACAATTTATTACACAACTTAAGGCAGCAGGACTCACTCATTTGAACATCAGCCTGGATACTTTGAAACCCGAAAGATTTTCCCAAATTACCAGACGGGAAGGTCTCACCCAGGTTTTAGAGGGAATCGATTCCGCACTAAAGGAGGGGGTCTCTCCATTGAAAATCAATACAGTTATCATGGGGGGTATCAATGACGATGAGATTCCCGACTTTGTGGAATTTGTGAGGGATAAACCACTCATTCTCCGCTTTATCGAATACATGCCCTTTAAATCGAATCGGTGGAATAACATGCGGTTTATTCCGTATTTGGAAATAAAAAAGCGGATTGAAATGAAATATGACCTACAACCGTGCCACACTGTTGATCAATCCATTAGTGTTGCAAAGAATTATCAAATACCGGGCTTCACCGGAAAAATCGGGTTCATCACGCCCATATCAAACCATTTCTGTGATGCCTGTAACCGCCTGCGGTTAACCGCGGACGGTCATCTTAAATCATGCCTGTTTTATACACCGGAATTAAATTTGAAAAACGTCTTACGAAATGGTGCAAGCGAAGATGAGATAAAAAGTACCATTCAGAAAATCCTGCAATTAAAACCCCAAAAGCATCCTTCCACTGAGGAGCTGCTGAAAATGGAAAACAGATACATGACTGAGATCGGAGGGTAATCGATGATAGATGTGTCCCCAAAAATCAAAACCATGCGCACCGCGGTGGCAAGAGCTGAAATCAAATTAAAACCGGAGACTATTCTGCTAATTCATCAGAATAAAATTCCCAAAGGGAATCCTTTGGAAGTCGCCAAGGTGGCTGCTGTGCAAGCTGCCAAAAATACTTCACAAATTATACCCTACTGTCATCCGGTGCCAGTGGATTTTGTGGGTGTAGAGTTTACAGTCGGTGATACCAGTATTCAGGTCAATACTCAGGTTAAAGCAATGTATCGCACCGGTGTGGAAATGGAAGCACTGTCCGCCGCCTCGGTGGCTGCCCTCACCCTTTACGATATGATGAAAATGCTGGATGAAACGCTGGAGATCATCGGAATTCGTTTGATCGAGAAAAAAGGCGGAAAGTCGGATTTTCGGGAAAGTTTTGCATCGTCATTGATGGCAGCCGTATTGGTGATGTCCGATTCGATTGCAGCCGGAGAAAAAAGTGATCGCTCAGGTCAGCTCATTGCTGAAAGATTGAAATCGGAGGGACTGAACGTCCGGGATTATCAGATAATACCGGATGAGCCCCAACAAATACGAGATCAATTAATCCAATATGCCGATAAAATGAAACTGGATGTGGTTTTCACGACCGGGGGCACCGGCCTGAGTCCAAGGGACGCTACTCCGGAAACAATGCAGGGAATTATTGAGCGGAAGATTCCGGGAGTGGATGAAGCCATGCGAAACTACGGACAGGAACGCACACCTTACGCCATGCTTTCCCGCGGACACTCCGGTATGCGCGGAAATACCATGATCATAAATTTACCGGGATCAAAAGGGGGCGTACGGGATGCACTGGACACATTATTTCCGGGCATTTTACATGCATTTAAGATGATTCGAGGATTCGGACATTAACTTATTTTTTATGGAACACGGATTACGCGGATGACACGAATTGTCTCGGAGGTTTGTTTTTTGAA
>CAZVKP010000106.1:0-9017 GCA_964627635.1 uncultured Calditrichaceae bacterium
TGAGTTTTCTACCGGATTGTTATTATATTCAAATATAAATGCTATCCCAGTCCCCAATAATGCACCCAATAAAAATCCAATAATCATGTTCACTTTTTTTCTCGGTTTTATGGGCTTATCTGGCAACTGAGCTTTATCAATTACACGAATAGTCTTCACCTGGTCTGCTTCAGATATTTTAGCTTCCTCATGTTTCTCCAATAAATTCATATATATATTGTGATTAACATCTTTGTTTCGAGTAAGTTTTGCCAGCATAAATTCTTTATCCGGAAGACCTTGCAATTTTTCGGAATATCGGTTCAATATTCCTCTCAACTCCTTTTCCTTAGCACTCAGAGATTCAAGATCCATCTGCAATTTATTAGTTTCGTTAATATAATTTTCCATTTGTGCAATTGGATTGATGGATTTTTCTGATTCAGCTAATTTATTAACTTGCTCTGACAAATTTTTCTGTATATTACCAATATTATTCTTCAATTCTCTCATTTTAGGATGATTTGATGGATACCCTTCAAGGGATAAATTCATATATTGTAGGCTCAAATTCACAAGTTTTTCATGCAGTGCATTTATACCAGGACTACCGAATTCATTTAGCTCTGGTATTATCTCCTCTCTTTGATTTTTAAGTTTTTGACTCAATGTTTCTAATCTTTCTTCAATTGCTCTTTTTTCGGTTTTAGTAGAATTATACTGGATTTCTGCCTGGGTCATTTTATGCATTACTTCTTCTACTTCCTTACTGATTGAGGTAATTCGATTCTTTTCTTTGAAATTCTTCAATAAGGTTTCAGAACTATCCAAGCGATTTTTGTAATTTTCCAATTGTTTTTCAATAAATTGCCGAACACCACTGACTCCGGTTTTTTTAATTTCATAATTTCTCTTCTGAAGCACATTCGCGGCTGTATTAGCCAAAACCATACTTAAGGATGGATTTTTTGACTCAAAATTAATACTAATAATATTGGTGTTCCCGACTGGAAATGCTGAAATTTTTTTGTTGATTTTTGATGTAATATGCTGAGCTCTTTTTAGTGAATCTTTCAATGATGGAGGTATTGAAAATTTCTGAATAATTTCAGACGAAAGCGAGGCGTAAACGTCCTGCGCGAATGAAAAACTTTGAATTTCTTCCAACTGATTATTGAAAAATACTTCTCTGGAAAAATCATATTCATAACTCGCCAATCGTTCTTCGAACTGTTCAAATACCAATGTTGTTGATGCTTCATAAACTGGCTCAGAAGTTTCATTTAAATAAATAACAGGTACTAGCACAGCAATTATGCTCAATAAAATTAAACGTTTCCTTTTCTTATAAATTCTTACGAATAGATTTGTTAAATCCTTTGTCTCTTCTGCGTACATAATAAAAGTTTCCTTTCAAAAAAATATTTTTATTCCCTTAATCAGTTGATCTCAGGTACAAAAAGTAAGCACTAGCTATCACAGATATATCTCTAATAATAGTTGCGAAATTTCGCCATTTATGCCATTTATTCCGAGGCACCATGATAACATCTCCTGGAAAAAGTTTAGGAGGATATGGCGTATTTTGCTTTTTTAAGTAATTATTGACATTAAACTTCAGGATTTGTTTTGATTTTTTATTCAGAACTCTATCTACCGAATCTGAATTTGCTAAAAGAGTAGCCTTGGACCTCGTTACGGTAACTTCATTTAAATCAGAAAATTCTGTTGGTCCGCCAGCCTTAGATATAAGTTCAACTAAATTTGTATTATCCGATACTCTGTATTCTCCGGGCTCCTTTACTTCACCCATAATAAAAACTTTAATTTGAAGGTCTTCTGGTTCCCCGAAATAATATTTTTCTGACTCTTGACCGAAGATAAATAATGGATTTAATATTATGAATAATAAGTAACAGAAAATTTGTTCTCTTACAAATAAACTCAATTTCTATCCCCATCTTATTTGTTTTAGCTCATATTTTCTAAAAAAGAGGTTATTTCATCTATTTTATTTTGATTTACTCTATAATAATATTCCAAGTCTTCCTTCAGTACTTGTTCTAATATTTGATATTCAAGTAAAACATTAACTGCGGCCTGTACAATTTCAGCTTTCTCTTCAAGTTTTTGTTGTAAGAGCCAAAACCTACCAATACCCTCCAAAGTATGCTTGGCTTTAGGGTATTTTTGAATAAATTTTAAAATGTCAATAACAGCAGTTTTTAACTCCTCACGATTTACTTTATTATCGGGTGCTGATGAATTTTTCAATCTTCACCTCAAAATGTTCATTTAGATTTTTAAATAAATTTTAATATAAACGTAATCAGATTGTAACATTTTCAAGTTAAGATATAGCTAGTTGATTAAGATTAGGCATAACTTTCAAAATATATTTTAATTAATTATTGTAATAAATACTCAAATCTGACTAATATTGAGATTTAATTGCAATAAAGGTGCCAAGATATTGGTAAACGTTTTAATATATTGTGTTTTTTATACTTGTGGCATTTATTAAATAGGTGGTTGTTTCTAATAAAAATGGGAAAACCTCTACGTTTTTGTAAAATCGTAGACATTTTTCTACCAAAACCAAAATTAGAGAGCTATAAATATTATAATAAGGAGAGCTTTAAATATTTTTGAAATCTTTAGCTTTCAAATCATAACGTTTTAAAAGTTTCCAAAAATCGGGGGGGTTTACACCCGCCTGGCGTGCGCTTTTTGCAACATTGCCCCTATATATTTTTAAAAGTTTTATTAAATACTTTTTCTCAAAATCTTCAATAATAAGATTCTTCGCTTTTCTCCATGGCATCAAATGCAAACAACCCAATTCAATAAAACCTTTTGTTTCTTGTGTTATATCACTGGGCAAAGTAAATTTTTTTATTGTATTCCCATCATTGTCAATAATAGATTTCTTTATAAAATGTTCTAACTCCCTGATATTTCCGGGCCAGGTGTATAATTTTAATTGTTCCATTATCTGCGGAGCTACATCGATAGTTTCGTTTTTACCCAGATGTTTATATTTATCCAAAAAATAGTTAGCCAACAACACAATGTCGTCGCCTCTTTCACGTAAAGGCGGAACAACTAATTCATATTCTGCAAGCCGATAATATAAATCTGCCCTAAAATTACCATTTTCTACTTCCGTTTTAAGATTCTTGTTTGAAGCGGCTATAATTCGAACATCTACATACCTAAGATTAGTTTCTCCTAAACGACGAAAGCTTCCAGTTTCCAAAAAACGGGTTAATTTTACCTGAGAAGTTAAATTCAAAGAATTTATCTCATCCAAAAAAAGTATTCCCGAATTTGCCTCTTCAACTAAACCCTTCCTTTCGATATCAGCACCAGTGTATGCCCCTTTTGCGTGACCAAATATTTGGCTATCAAATAAAGATTCAGGACCAGCACTACAATTATAAGGAATAAATGGTCCACTATTTTTATTACCATACTGGTGAAGAAATTCTGCACATAATTCTTTGCCGGAGCCGGTTTCTCCTATTAACAATACAGATACATTCAGATTAGCTATATTGGATAGTTTTTCTTTCAACTCTAAAAATGAGGGGTGCTCTCCAATAAAATTGTCTAATAAATATTCTTTTCTTAATTTATCTGTTAATTTTTGACTCATATAATTATCAATAAAGGTGCCCGAAGTTTTTAAATCTACCTATTTTCTTTTATGTAATATAATTTAAACTCAAAAATTGAAGACATTTTGATGTAACGTACGAAATCTCATCCTAAATTTTAAATATCTTAGAATTCAAAATTATGTAACTATAAAAAGCTTTATTATTTGAAGCAGTAAATATCTGTAGAGTTTAGGACCAATTATTCAATAAATCTTTTTCACATTATTATTGAATAAGTTAAGTAGATTAATTGATTATAATTCTTCGCTCTGTGATTTGAATCATTAAAAAGTATTTTATAATTTTAAGGAAAAAAGTTTTATTTATGAATATAAAAGTAATAAATATGATATATTTCACAATAATAATTAGCAGTTTTGATTTACAAATATTATTTAAAATTCATGAAATTCATTTTTTGAAAAATATTCTTATTGATGTATTTTATTCAATCACAAAAAAAAGGCACCGAGTTATAACACCCAGTGCCCGATTAATCAAAAAAGCGAATCACTTTTCTGAGGTAAAATCACTCGCTTTCCTTTTCTTCCTTCTCAGCCAATTTTCGGATATAATTAACCAACTGCCATCTTTGTTCCTCGGAATAAACTTCTTTGTAAGATGCCATTGGTAAATTACCGGTGGTTAATTTCCAAAAAATAGCGCCATCAGACTGTTTCTGCACTTCCTCCGAACTGAGATTTTTCGGTTGGGGTTTCAGTCCTTTGGAAGCGGGTCCGTCTCCCTTTCCGGTTTTACCATGACATACTGAACAGGTGCTCTGAAAAAGCTTCTTTCCCGCCTCAGTGGCTTCCGCATCTCCAGTGACAGGATTTTCCAGAGTATCCGCCCAGGCCGGCGCTTCCCATGATTTTTGTTGCTCCTGTTGTGCAGCCGCTGTTGTAAAGCTGAAGATCACAAAAATAAAAAACGATAGAAAAAGAAAAAACCCAAGTAAATAAGGTGCTCTGAATCTCATATGTACACCTCCTTCAATTTTTTTGTTTTATTAATGAAATAAAGAATTAGGCTTAAGTCAAGTCCGCATATTTATCTCAATCATACTATTAAAAGTGATCCATTTTAATTGTTTTTCGCACCATCATCAATCCATTGGCGAATCAAATCAATTTCATCCTGAGAGAGCGGTGCCCTTCCACGCGGCATTTGCGCTCCCACTATATTTGGACCTCCCTCAAGCTTACGAACCAAATAACTACTATCCGGTTCATTCGGTTCAACCCGCAGCAATGAAGGTACTCCCTGACTGGGCACATTGACCAAATTTCCATAAGCGTTTGCCTCACTTAATTCCAGTCCGAGAGGTGCTGAACCCCCTAAGTGGCAGCCGGAAATCGCACAGTTTTGATTAAATATAGTGCTTTGAATACTACTGAACGTCGCATTCTGTTGATCGGGTTCAACAGGATCGGCGTGCTCGCAACTGATAATAAGAACAAATATAGCTATAAATTTGAATATAAATATATTTATCAAGTGTAATCTATAAGTTTTCAAGTGGCACCTCCTCAAAATTGAAGTATTCGAAAGATGTTAAATCCTAATCTGAAATCTCCATCTCGGATATCCAGGTCCCCGCCACGCATGTATTGATCGGTTGTTAATCCGGCAGAATTTGTGGCTATAATTTGAAACACATGTCCACCGACATCAATTTCAATTCCACCACTCCAGGTATCAAATCTATTAAATTCTCCAAATGTGGAAGTTAATGTGTATCCCGTGACAATCGGAACCCATTCTCCCACTAATGAAATTGATTTGTAAAGATGAACTTTTCCGCCGGTTCCCATGGTAAATAAAGGATCCTCTCCGTCCTCTTCGCTATTTGGATTAAATAAGAGTCCCGGAACAACTGCCACGGAGAAGCCATCACGAATTTGATGAGACAGGGTGAGTTGTCCGCTGAATTTAAATGCTTCCGATCGCAAACGATCTTCATCTTGCCGCTTTTCAGTAATCCAATTTATGGAGGCCTGCAAGCCGGCGGCGAAGGGCAGTTTATCATTATCAAATTGGTTTTTCAATCCGTAGCGTACATCAAACTCCACGTTATCCTGCACATTACTTCTCCCCAGGTTTAAATATAAATCATTCGTGACCGCATATCCTAAATTCAGAAAGATAGATGCTGAGCCATCCAATCCGTAAAATGCATCATAACCCTGACTGACATCCGGAAAAAAACGATGACCGATTAAGAACAGCCATCTCCCTGCATCTATGGTCCGGGTTGTGGGTATATTCACCACCTTCCAACCATTAAACGGCATTAATGCCAGAGGTTGAACTTTTTGTTTCAGAGTCGTATCCTCAATTGAAAAACCCTTTATCCACTCTACAATAGTTGAAATTTCACTTTCGGAGAGGGGATCTCTACCAAAAGGCATTCTTAATCCGGTAATCTTATCCGTTCCTAATATTTTCTGTACCAGATAACTACTATCCGGTTCACCAGGTTTGATACGCATCCAGCTCGGTTTCTGTTTAGCCGGCTGATTAATGGTGGTGCTGAAATAAGCCTCCGGGGTTAGCTTCAGTCCCTGCTGTGGATAACTGCCTGAGTGACACCCTGCCCGGGCACAATTCTGTTCAAAAATTTTTACCACCTGTTTTTCCAGCTCAGACTTGGTGCTGGGAGCATCATCTTGAAGCGGATTTCTCTCGGATGCCTTTAAATCATTATACAACAAACCGATGGTTATGGCAACAAATAACCAAATAGTTCCTAAAAACCAAAAACGAATGGTAAATACCGACCTATGTGGTAAGTTCTTCATGTGCCCCCCTTTATAGGTTTTACTAAAATCGGAAACTTGAATTATAATTTACAGCCACAACTTATCTCACCAACAATTATAATAGATGTACAATTTTTTCAATATTAGACAGCTTACAATAGAGTTAAATTTTAGGGCCTTCAAAAATTAGCTAAGATTTGATGCTAAAAAGTTACATAACGAAATAAAGTGCATTGCACGACATATTCTTTCTGAGATTAATTTTTTTCGAACTTTTTATTAAATCTGCTCTTTTAATTTTTGTTCCTTTATAGGGATGTATTCATTTCCCGCTGCCTGCCTAGGTTGACAACATAAATTGGTATATAATGACAATAATAAAAAAAATTAATTAATTATTGACAAATTTAAACAATTGGATTAATTTTTAAATGTTTGATATGTAAAACATTTGTATTTCTTGTATGACAATTTATCGAAAGGCGCCTTTGATGATTGTTGGTTTAAATCATAAATAATAATAAAGGAGAAGTTAATGTGGTGTTATAATGTTAAAAGGTATAGAGTCAGTTTGTTTATAATTATGTTGAGTTGGATGATGTATATCTCCCTTCATGCACAGAACAATGTTAGTGTGGGAGGGTACGGTGAATTGCATTATAATAAACCAACCAGTGGTGTGGATCGAGCTGCTTCTGCGGGAAAACTGGATTTCCATCGCTTTGTCATGTTTTTTGGGTATCATTTTAATGACTGGGTGTCCTTTAACTCAGAATTCGAGGTGGAACACACCTTTATTGAAGGCGGTGAGGACACTGGTGAACTATCCATTGAACAAGCATATGTGAATCTTCAATATACACGTGCCTTCGGTTTGCGCGCGGGAATTATGCTGGTTCCCCTGGGAATCGTAAATCCCTACCATGAGCCACCTTCTTTCCATGGTGTTGAGCGGCCCAATGTTGAAAAATACATTATCCCATCCACCTGGCGGGAAGCGGGGGTCGGATTCACCGGGTCTTTCAGAAATGGTGTAAAATATGAGACCTACCTCATGGCTGGGTTGGATGCGAGTGATATCACCGGGAAAAACGGCATCCGAGGCGCCAGACAGAAAGCATTTGAATCCTCCACACAAGATTACAGTATTGCTGCCAGGCTGGACTATACGGTTAACCTGAATCTTCGTGTCGGGGCAGCCGGCTTCTTATCCACCCTGGAAAAATCTGCTGATTTCGGTTCTGCCCTGGAAGGTGCGAAAATTACCATGGGAGAACTACATGCCCAATACACCAGAAATAACCTGGAAGCCCGCGGTTTGGTGGTCTTGAGTTCCATTTCCGATGCAGATAAGCTCAATTCGTTTTTTTCACCAATGGGACCTTCCCCCCTCATTGGTGATCAACAATTTGGCGCTTATGGAGAAGTCGCCTACGATTTTATGGGATTTTTTATACCGCAAAGTGAACAACGATTATTTGCTTTCATCCGCTATGAAGTATATAATACGCAACAGGAGGTAACCGGTTTTGAAGCCAATCCAAATTACGAGCGGAAGGAAACCACAATCGGTTTCACTTATAAACCAACAGCCCTGGTGACCTTGAAAGCAGATTATCAGTTTCTGAATACCAGTGGACCCAGGGATGTTGAACAGTTTAATTTAGGTATGGGTTATAATTTTTAATTCGGTAAAAACAGAAGAAAACAATAACGAAAAATTCAATTCAAATATAGCGTTTTAATAACTTGAATTCAGTTTCAGACGTGAGGCAAGCATCTTGCTTGTCTCACTAGTTTTCTCAAATTGTGAAGGTTACTGAAGAATTAAAATTCAACTTAGAGAGGAATTTTAGTCAATGCATTTCAGATTCATATTTTTAACATTAATTTTTTTAAATTGTGGATTTATCTATGCCCAAATTTCTCCGGACAAAGTTTCATCAAATCTTGTTTCGGAATCGGTAGAGCAAGTATTGGAAACAAAAAATACCATTGAGTGGCATTCATATAAACTTTCCAAAAACAATAAACAAACGTTGCTTGGGAAACTTAAATTAAAAAATTCGCTACCGGATACCATATTTCTCGGTAAGATTATGGGTAATTCAAAGGAATACTTCATTTTTTTGGATAATGCGCCAAGTAAATCGGAATATTTTACCTATGCCCTCTATTTGAAAGAAGACGGCAGTATAAAAGATGTGGATGTGTTAATCTATCGCGAAAATTATGGTAATGAGATAGATTATCCCATGTTTCGGCAGCAATTCGAAGGAAAAAATAATCCCAATAATCTGGTGTTTGGACGCACCATTCAAAATATTACCGGAGCCACCATTTCCGCCCGGTCTGTTACGTATGCGGTAAAAGATCTGTTAACAATTTTTAAGGCAATTCAAGATAATGAATAAATCAAATCCATCACATATTGCGCCCATCCAAACCTGGCAGAGTCCGCTCAGGTTTTTAACTTTTATATTTGTTCTGACTACCTCCATCGGATTTTTTGTGGGAATAATTTTCATCGAGAATCTTACGCAGACGAATCCATCAGGTGTTATTGCCGAGTATAAAGGTAGTTCAAAACGGTCGGCTGGCGCCGGTCAGGAAT
>CAZVKP010000107.1:0-9013 GCA_964627635.1 uncultured Calditrichaceae bacterium
CATCGGTCAATATGGGCTTGCTATCTGGCATACGTACCTGCAAACCAGATCTGAATCCGATAAAAAGAGATTTTTGAACATTGCAGACTGGTTTTATGAACACTGTATTGAAGATAATAAATTGGGTGCCTACTGGCTGACCGATGTGGACAAACCTGCATACCGAATTTACCATCCCTGGAAATCAGCTTTTTCTCAAGCCCGTGCAATTAACATTTTACTTCGAGCGTATCAGATAACCCATAGATCAGAGTTTGGTGAGATGGCTGAAAAGGCGTTATTCCCTTTTCTTTATCCGGTGCAGGAAGGGGGTGTCACCGTGTTTACGAGGCATGGACCGTTCTATGAAGAATATCCTGCAGAGGTAAAAGTTTTGGTTCTGAACGGTATTCTTTTTTCGCTATGCGGTATATACGATTTTGTGCGGGTTCACAGACATCATCAAATGGCTCATAAAATTTTTTGGGAGGGAATTGAAACCGTTGAGCATATTCTTCCGAAGTATGATATGGGCTTTTGGAGCAAGTATTCCCTCTGTGAAGCGGATTTCCATCCTGAAGTCGACCCATCGACAATCGGCTATCATCACCTGCACATCATTCAACTGGAGTTGATGTACCGGCTGACAGGACGAGCTGTTTTCAAGGAATTTGCCAAACGCTGGAAAAGCTATGTTAACGTGCGTAATATGATCAAAATGTATCGCGTGAAATATAAAGCGTTGAAAAAAATGAATAGGTTATAGAAATGAGATAATTTGACGCGATACTTATTACATTTTCGCAACAAAAGAAATCCACAAAATTATTTTTATTAAGCTATTTGAAATAAATAAATATCCGGGTCTTTTTGTAACTTTAGTCTTTGGAAATAATCAAAACTACGTTTAAAATAATTTTTCTTCGAAGGTATGTGAGAATAATGGCGTTGTAATTACCCCTGCCAATTTGCAAATCGATCTGAAGAATGCGAAACAAAAAACTGAATTTTGATTTAAATAGGATTAATCTATTTACAAAGGAAAAATCATGAAATTGAATAAAAAATGGATCGTAACGCTTGCTATAATAGTCATCGTTTTGCTTTTATCCATTCCCAAACTAAAAGCTTTAAAAGAGAATACCGGTGGAGCCAATACGAGGGCTCAAGGAGAATCCGAAATACCGGTTGAAGGCATGGTTTTAAAAGCGGAAAGCTTCGATACAAAAATATTAACTACCGGGACGATTATGGCAAATGAAGAAGTCGAGTTACGAAGTGAGATCTCTGGTAAAATAGTTAGAATATATTTTAGTGAAGGAAGCCGAGTTCAAAAAGGAGATTTGTTGATAAAGATTAATGATGCTGAACTACAAGCACAGTTACAGAAAGCACAATTTCGGAAAAAATTAGCTGAAGATAAGCTGGCACGGACTCGTAGACAGTTAGAAATTGAGGCAGTGAGTCAGGAAACATATGATAATGATTTAAATGAATTGAATGTGATTAAATCGGAGCTGAATTTAATCAGAGCTCAGATTGATAAAACTGAAATTCGGGCTCCTTTTAATGGATATATCGGATTGAAATTTGTGAGTGAAGGCAGTTACATCTCCCCAAGCACAAAAATTGCCACCCTTGTGAGTAAAAATCCGGTTAAGATAGATTTTTCTATTCCGGAGCGATATGCTGGTAAGGTTCAAACCGGAGATAAAATTTATTTTAAGCCTCAGGGTAGAGAAGAAAAACTACAGGGTGAAATTTACGCAATTGAACCAAAAGTTGATACGGAAACCCGAACCCTTCAACTTAGAGGCATTTATGAGAATAAAACAGGTGAAATTTTACCAGGTGCATTTGTAGAGGTGGAATTAGTTCTGGAGACAAGCAATAGGGCCCTGTTAATACCAACTGAAGCACTGGTTCCTGAAATTGCGGGTCAAAGTGTATTTCTTTATAAAAAAGGTAAAGCTGTCTCCAAAAGAGTTGAAACAGGGCAGCGGACTGAGAGAAGAATTCAAATTACTGAAGGACTGCAGGCTGGCGATACACTTATCACCACTGGAATTTTACAGTTGAGGCAAGCGGCCGGGGTTTCCATCACAGAGTTCAACTAAACAGTAACTTAACGTTTTAAATATCTTTGGTCGTATGCAAAACAAATGAAAAATATTATGAAAAATAGCTCCAACAGGTTTCAATTTTCCGTTTCCACTAATGAAATTAGATTAAATTTATAAGGTTTACAAATATGAGTCTATCCTCACTTAGTATAAAGCGTCCGGTTTTAGCCATCGTTATGTCAATTACCATTATTCTTTTTGGGATTATTGGCTACAATTTTTTGGGCGTGCGAGAATATCCAAATGTGGATCCGCCAATCGTCACGGTTGTTACCAGCTATACCGGCGCCAATGCAGATGTTATTGAATCACAAATTACCGAACCGCTGGAAGAATCCATTAGTGGAATTGCAGGTATTCGCACCATTAAATCGGTGAGTCGTGAACAGCGAAGCACTATTACAGTGGAATTTAACCTGGATAAGGATATGGAAGCGGCAGCAAATGATGTTCGGGATCGGGTCTCCCGAGCGATGTGGAGATTACCCCCGGATTCGGATAATCCGATTGTCTTAAAGGCAGATGCGGATGCTGTCCCGATTGTGTTTTTGAATATTAAAAGTGAAAAACGCAGCTTGTTGGAATTAACCGATATTGCAGAAAACGTTTTTGAGGAAAGGTTACGAACGGTCCCAGGTGTCAGCGAGGTTCAGATTTGGGGTTCAAAAACCTACTCCATGCGATTGTGGATGGATCCTGCAAAACTGGCAGCATATCATCTGACCCCGCTTGATGTCCAGCGAGCGCTTCAACAGGAAAATGTTGAGCTACCTTCCGGTAGAGTAGAGGGCGCTAAAACCGAGCTAACGGTGCGAACCATGGGACGTTTAACCGAGGTCGAAGAGTTCAATAATCTGATTATAAAAGAGAAAGATGGCAGAGTCATTCGCTTTGGAGATATTGGTTATGCGGAGTTGGGTCCTGAAAACTACCGAACGGTTCTGAAACGGGATGGCATTTCCATGGTGGGTTTGGTCTTGATTCCACAACCAGGAGCAAACTACATTTCTATTGTTGATGAATTCCGGGTGAGAATAGATCAAATTAAAAGAGACCTTGCTACAGATGTAAAATTGGGAATTGGTTTTGACTCAACCAAATATATCAGGAATTCCATTGCAGAAGTGGCACAAACAGTTATAATTGCATTTATTTTGGTGGTCCTGGTTATCTTCATGTTCTTGCGAGACTGGCGAACTACTGTAATCCCGATGATCACGGTTCCCATTGCGCTAATTGGTGCTTTTTTCATCATGTATATTGCAGAATTCTCCATTAACGTACTCACATTGTTAGCAATCGTGTTGGCGATTGGTCTGGTTGTGGATGATGCCATCGTGATGCTGGAAAATATTTATTCTAAGATTGAACAAAAAATTCCTCCCAAACATGCCGGTTTACTCGGTTCCAAAGAAGTATTCTTTGCAATTATTTCTACAACAGTTGCTTTAGCCGCTGTTTTTCTGCCCGTCATTTTTTTACAAGGACTTACGGGCAGGTTATTTCGTGAATTTGGTATAGTCCTGGCGGGATCAGTAATTATTTCATCTTTTGTGGCACTAACACTCACACCTATGTTGGGCAGTAAGATACTTAAGCACAGGGAAAAACATAACTGGCTCTATGAAAAAACCGAACCGTTTTTCCGCCGCCTAACCAATTCGTATCGGAATGCATTAAGTAGCTTTATGGAACGGCGTTGGCTTTCATTTATTATTATTGGCATCTCTATCGTACTAATTTATGTGTTGGGCACCAACTTACCCCAGGAACTTGCCCCATTGGAAGACAGAAGTGCCATCAGACTATTTTCCACTGCGCCTGAAGGCGCTACTTTTGAGTATATGGATAATTATATGGATGAATTGTACCGGTTAATAGAAAAAGAAGTTTCGGAGACAGATGCTGCCATATCTGTCACCTCACCCGGATTCGGAGCCTCCAGTTCTGTGAACACCGGATTTATGCGTTTGATTTTATTCGATCCCGAAAATCGGGAGCGGTCTCAGCAGCAGATTGCTAATGATTTGAGCCAGGAAGTGAAACGGCTCAACAAAGCCCGAACTTTTGTGTCACAGGAGCAAACCATCGGAAACAGTCGGGGCGGATTACCTGTTCAGTATGTTATTCAGGCGCCAAATTTTGAAAAACTTAAGGAGACATTACCTAAATTTTTAGGTGAAGCACGGCAAAGCCCGACCTTTAGTTTTATTGATGTAAATCTGAAGTTTAACAAACCGGAACTACAGATTGAGATCGATCGTGACCGTGCCCGGAATGTGGGAGTCTCCACCCTGGATATTGCCCAGACCTTACAGATGTCTTTGAGTGGACAGCGATTCGATTATTTTATAATGAATGGAAAACAGTATCAAGTGATTGGTCAGGTAGCTCGTGAGAATCGGAATGAGCCGCTGGATCTAAAATCACTTTATGTCCGCAATGAACAGGGACAGTTGATACAATTAGATAATTTGGTGCATTTGAAAGAAAGAAGCAGTCCGCCCCAGCTCTATCGTTTCGACCGTTATGTTTCTGCAACGGTTTCTGCCGGATTAGCCAAAGGTAAAACCCTGGGACAGGGAATTGATGCAATGGACGCTATTG
The DNA here is from genome assembly GCA_964627635.1 of uncultured Calditrichaceae bacterium. Classification (GTDB taxonomy): domain Bacteria; phylum Calditrichota; class Calditrichia; order RBG-13-44-9; family RBG-13-44-9; genus CAZVKP01. Next base: position 4,710 of record CAZVKP010000107.1, read on the forward strand.
CAGCTCGTGTATTGGATGAATCATTCAGTACTGCCCTGGATGGACCATCGAGGGATTTTGCCGAGAGTTCTTCCAGCTTGGTTTTTGCTTTTGTTCTTGCATTAACTTTAATTTATCTGGTGCTCTCAGCCCAGTTTAACAGCTTTAGAGATCCTTTTATTATTATGTTCTCGGTTCCATTGGCCATTACCGGAGCATTGCTGGCGTTGTGGTATTTCAATCAAACCCTAAATATTTTTAGTCAGATCGGTCAGATAATGTTGATCGGATTGGTAACCAAGAACGGCATTTTGATTGTGGAGTTTGCTAATCAAAGAAAAGCGCAGGGATTGCCGTTATTTGAGGCCATTCAAGATGCCGCAGCAGCCCGGTTCCGCCCGATTTTAATGACCAGTTTAACCACAGTATTGGGAATTCTTCCCATTGCCCTGGCACTTGGGGCTGGTTCCGAAAGCCGGATACCAATGGGTATTGCGGTTATTGGGGGATTAATTTTTTCCACGATTTTAACGCTATTCGTCATTCCCGCAATTTACTCCTATATATCAAAGGATGCTGTTCAAGAGATTGAAGAACAACCCGAAACGGAACAGAGCATAGTTGCAGAGGAAGCCGTTGAGCTAAATGGCTGATTCATGGAGATGTATTCCTCATTTTTTGGATTTTGAAAAGACAAGGAGAAGCTGTGCCGAAACTTCTCCTTCGGTGTTTTAAGTAAGTTTTAATGTGTACCATCGGATAATTGAACATGAAAATGATTTCGATTAAGGAGATTCACAATGGTGAAAGCAATTAACAGGTTTATTATTCTGTTGAGTTTATTTTCCACAATTCCTATCGAACGGGCTTATACGCAGGAATTTTTAACACTTCAGCAAGCCATAGAAATTACTTTAAAGAACAATTTTTCCATACGGATCGCACATAATGAAACCGAAATTGCCGATAAAAATGCTTCTCTCGGAAATGCCGGTTTCATGCCATCGATAGATGCCCGGGTCGGACAGGACAAAAGTGTTCAGGATAGCCGACAGGAGTTTATTACCGGTCAGGTATCTGACCGCGATGGTGCGGAAAGAGAGTCCAAGCAGGCAGAGGTTTCCCTTAACTGGACCATTTTCGACGGGTTTAAAATGTTTGCTTCTATTAGCAGACTGAATAAATTAAAAGATTTGGGTGAAATAAACGCAAAAATGGCAATGGAGGAAAATATAACTGATGTGATTGATGGCTATTATAATGTGGTTCTCCAAAAAAAGCGATTTGATTTTACCAAAGAAACCGTAGAATTTTCAAAGGAGCGGTTACAAATTGCCCGAACAAATTATGAAATTGGTGCGGGTTCCAGATTGAGTGTGCTACAAGCAAAGGTCGATTTGAACGCCGATAGTTCTTCTCTTCTTCAGCAACAGGCAGCATATGAAAAAGCCAAAACAACGCTTAATCAGTTGTTAGCCAGGGAGGTGCACCTCGATTTTTCTGTTTCCGATACTATTGAAATAGCTTCATTGCTAAATATCAAAGATTTGCAAAAGAATGCAATGGAGGAGAACAGCGCTATTCAAGCCGCACATAAGAACCAGAAAGTGTCCGAAATGGAGTTAAAGGAAGTACGCTCGGAATTTTTTCCGAAAGTTCACTTAACCGGAAATTATCAATGGTCTCAGTCAGAATCCCAGTCCGGTTTTCTTTTAGAAAATGAGACCTCGGGATACACGTATGGCGTCAATTTATCTTTAAACATATTTAATGGATTCAATACACGACGAAAATTGCAAAATGCCAAGATTGATATCCGGAACCGCAAGATTCAATTGGAAGAGATTAAAACACAGGTAAACGCAGCGCTAATAAATATGTACGAAGATTATGAAAAAAATCTTCAACAAGTGTCACTGGAAAGAGAAAACCTGAGTGTTGCAAGAGAAAATTTAGAAATATCCCTCGAACAATTTCGAATTGGTAGTATTAATTCATTACAATTGCGTGAGGCTCAACAGAATTTTCTGGATGCTGAGACTCGCTTGATTCAGGCAAAATTTCGTGCAAAACAAGCGGAGAGTGAATTGTTACGTTTAAGCGGAAGATTGATTGAATCGGAAAGTATTGAATGATTCGGACATAGTGCGACAACTATCCTTAGTTGTCGCTTAGAGCAATTTCCCATTTCGATTGAAAATAAGAGTAACAGAGGCGGGTCTTTATACAGTTTTAATGTTAAAAAATTGGTTTTACTGTTTGCCGACAAGAAAGGATTCTTGTCGGACTTTCTCATCACGTTCCAAAATAACGGTCTCCCGCATCTCCCAATCCCGGAAGAATATACCCTTTTTCATTAAGCTCCCGGTCCAACACAGCAGTATATACTTTTACATCGGGATGGTTGTCTCTCATGACCTCTACCCCCTCCGGTGCGGCGACCAGCACCATCATTGTCAATTGTTTTGCCCCGTATTCCTTTAATCTGCTTGCTGCAGCAGAGGCACTTCCGCCGGTTGCCAGCATCGGATCCACCAAAACCACTTCCATTTTATCCAAATCTTTTGGCAGATTGGTATAATAGTCCACCGGCTTCAAGGTATTTTCATCCCGGTATAAACCCAACATGCCGACTCTTGCTTCCGGGACAATGGAGAGAAAACCATCGATCATTCCGAGGCCGGCGCGAAGAATGGGAACTACCGTAATTTCTCTTTTTAATATCTGAACGGAAGTGACTTCCATGGGAGATTCAATCTTTGCCGAGTCAGTGTCAAAGTGCCGGCAGGCCTCATAAGTCATGAGTGATGCAATTTGAACCAAAAGTCTTCGAAATTCAGCAGATGGGGTATCCTTATCCCGCATTCTCCCGAGTTTATCGGAAAGTAAGGGATGTTTAATTATGGTTAAATTTGATAAATTCGACATTTTCTCCTCATTCATTGTTCATTAGGAAATTTTCCATTAGACTGTTTGGGATTATAAACAATAATTGAGCTGCTCACAATTTGAAATTACTTTTGAAAATAAAATGGAATGGATAATAATAGATGAAGAGGTTATACCCCAGCAGTAATAAAAAAATTAAAAAGGTTAACTTTAAACGGAAAATTTTTGTCTAAAGGGAAAAATTGTTCGCCGTTTATTTTGCCAATTTATCCATTTTGCGAGCAAGTGCATAGGGAACTCTTAAAGCAACCTCGTTTTTAATGGATTGGATTTTTATTTTTGATTTTGGAAGCCAAACGCCCTGTTCTTTCCATTCTATGAGAATGAAATTATCACTCTCATGAACGAGTTCCGGCACCCGGATTTCCACATATTTATTGAATGACTGAAAATTTTTTAGCTTTTGGAAAAAGTTTCCTGAATTAAGCAATCAAATTACCTCCTTGTTATCCTTTAGACCGATAGTCGTCATGAATGGAAATTTCTTTAATATTTGGTATAAAAGTGTTTCCTGCTTAGTACTACAGCGAAAGATTATTTTTTTAAAGCCGTTTCACGGAGTGATCACAGTGTGAAAAACGGCTAACTATTGGTAAGATTCTCATTAACACCGGGATTAATCCCGGTGTTAATAAAAAAGAAGTGTTTCAGAGGAACTGTTTCAACAGTTTTTTAAAAACTTTCGCTGCAGTATTAGTAATCGTTTAAAAAAAATTGAGAAATATGATTGACGCCACATACCGTTCTAGTGAATTTCACAAGACTAACATTGTTTATTTATGCTGTGCGGCCTGATAACTATAGCTATGTTCAAAACCTTCAAGTATCGTTTGATGGGATTGCTCAACAATTTGATTGCGAGTCTTTAAATCAACATCTTTAGTCGAAATTGGTGGATGTACAATGATCTTAACTTTACCAGGATTGATCTTAACTTTGCCTTTGGGCAATATCTGCCGGGTTCCGCTAACCGATACGGGTAAAAGTGGTAATTGGGTATTTATTGCCAAAATGAAAGGACCTTTCTTAAATGGATGAATTTTCCCGTCTCGGCTACGGGTACCTTCGGGAAATGCCAAAATAGATAGACTGTTTTCCCGAATGATTTTTTCTGCATTTTTAAGTGTTGCAATAGCTTGCGATCGGTTGGAACGGTCGATTTTTATGATACCGATACCAGACATTCCCCAGCCAAAAACCGGTATTTTGAATAATTCCTTTTTGGCAATAATTCGAACCGGAAGGGGTAAGGAAGAGACCAAAATCGGAATATCCATGTGACTTTGATGGTTGGCAATTACAATGTAAGACTCCCCTGATGAAATGTGTTCAAGACCCTCAACCTCAATTTTTACATTTGCTAACAATAGGATGGT
>CAZVKP010000108.1:0-8958 GCA_964627635.1 uncultured Calditrichaceae bacterium
GAACTGTGGAAGAAACGCCGCCTGCAGTTTTCGATCATGCAATTTACAGCCCGGTTGGCGATTCCTCGGTAACTTATTATTATGCAGTAACCGCCATGGATGAGGCAGGAAATGTTTCGGACCCGGCCGTAATCGATGCTGCCATCACCAATACTGCCAAAGGAATCGTTACGGTTTCTATGAATCCGCCAACTAACTTTGCAGCAGATGGAACAATTGATGAATGGAGTGGAGTAACCCCCATCCGAATTTTCCCGTCCGAAGGCGCGCATATCGTTACCAATACCACTGTAAGCAGTGATAATGATCTATCAGTGGAAGCTTATCTGGCAGTGGACGATGAATACATGTACGTGGCTATAGACGTGACTGATGATGTGGTTGATTATTCTGCCTCCAACAGTTGGGAACAGGATTCTCCGGATCTATTCTTTGGCGCTTATAACTGGCATGGCACACCACATGGCAGCTACCAGGGCGGATCAGCACCGGATTACCACTTCCGGTTCAATCATGATCAAGCGATCATTGATAATCTGGGTGGTCATGTATTATTGGCAGATACTTCTGAGAATTATGCCTGGGTAGAAAAATTCCCGGCAGGTTATGTTGTTGAAGCTAAATTTTCCTGGACTGAGTTGGCCTCTGCAGGTGGACATGATGTATTCACTCCGGTTGAGGGCTATCGGGTGCCAATTGATTTTTCAATTAATGACTCGGATGCACCTGGTGTGCGTGAAGGTATCATGACACTTTCTCCGAAAAATGATGATACTTCCTGGCAGTCCCCAATTTACTGGACATATACCTGGATTGGAAACCGAATGAATCCGATTGTGGCAATCAATGATGATCCGAACAACCGAATTTTAAGCTACGAATTGAATCAAAACTATCCGAATCCGTTTAATCCGGTGACTACCATTACCTACTCACTCCAAAAACAGGATGATGTGCAATTGGATGTGTATAACACCTTGGGTCAACGGGTGGCAACTTTGGTAAACCAACCTCAGACAGCCGGAAGTTACACTGTGAAATTTGATGCGCGTAACTTCTCTTCAGGAATTTACTTCTATCGCTTAAAGGCTGGGGATTTTACTCAGATTCGCAAAATGATTCTGATGAAATAATCATATCAGGCGGGGAATAATTTTGTTATTCCCCGCTTTGTTTCAATTAATGTTATAATCGAATCAAAAAGGTTGTGTTTCGAAAATTAAAGTAAGAGTCTGGTTCGCTTAAAAGTTTTCAATTTATTAGGCCAAAAAGTGGCTACTCTGATAGATCAACCGCAGGCTGCTGGTATGTATAATGTGAACTTTAATGCAAGCCACCTGTCATCCGGAATTTACTTTTATTCTTTGGGCGTCGGAGATTATATCCAGAATCGTAAAATGATTTTGATGAGGTAAATTAAACAAAAGCAGGAAATGAATTTTTGTAGTATGGTTTTTTTGATAAATAAAAGATACTTGTTTTACAAATTTAGTTGGAGGTTACCCAATTGAAACTGCAAAAAATAATTAGGAGAGTTCCAATATTTATTTTTGTTATTTTGTTAACTGCTACCTCATTATCATTGGCGGGAACCACCGGGAAAATTGCCGGGCGGGTTTTGGATGCCAACAGCGGGGAACCTCTGCCGGGTGCCAATATTTATATTGACGGTCATCCCTATGGCTCAGCGACAGATGTTGATGGATTTTATTACATACTGAATATCCCACCCGGTACTTATACAGTGGTTGCACAGATGCTGAGTTATAAGGAGGTAAGGGTGACCAATGTACAGGTAAATGTGGATCTTACCACCCGTTTGGATTTTGATTTGAGAGAAGCTGCTCTGGATATCGGGGAAGAAATTACCGTGGTTGCGGAAAGACCTCTCATTCAAAAGGATGTTACCTCCACTGCCAGCAGTATCTCTTCCGAGGAAATTGAAGCATTACCGGTGGAAACCTTTAACGAAGTGATCCAACTGGAAGCGGGAATTGTGGCGGGTCACTTTCGCGGGGGACGATCGGGAGAAGTGGCTTACCTGGTTGATGGAATTCCGGTTAACGATCCATTTAATAATAGTATCGGGGTGGAAGTGGAAAATTCCTCAATCCAACAGCTTGAAGTCATTAGTGGAACCTTCAATGCCGAGTATGGTCAAGCCATGTCCGGTATTGTAAATATTGTCACAAAGGATGGCGGTTCACGCTTGGAAACGGATTTTTCAGGATACACCGGTGCTTATCTAACCCAGCATGACGATATTTTCCCCAATGTCGGTGATTTGGATGGTGGACGGTCGGAGAATTTGCAGGGCACTATTAGTGGTCCCATTCCGTTTTTTAACAAACTTCGCTTTTTCGCCACCGGAAGATTTTTCCATAACGATGGTCACATTTATGGAAGACGAATTTATAGTATTGATGATAATGATCCATTTGCTCCCTCCGGTGATAGTGCCTGGGTTCCAATGAATGATGACGATAGATTGTCTTTTCACGGCAAGCTTAGCTACTTTTTATCGCAGAGAATAAAATTGAGCTATTCATTCTTACTGGAAGATAATACAAACCATTATTACGACCACATGTTTCGGTGGACGCCGGATGGCATTCAAACCCATTATAAAAACAGCATGAATCATAATTTCATCTGGAATCACACCCTTTCCAAAAGCAGTTATTACACTCTGAAATTTTCCCGGAATTACAGTGAATATGAAGGACATGTATTCGAGGATCCCAATGATCCCCGCTATGTAGTCCCAGAACAAGGGCAGCCCAGCTCCGGCTATACCTTTCGTTCCGGGGGGAATCAAAATTCGCGTTACGATCGCAGCACGACTACCGATTTATTAAAATGGGACTTTACCACTCAGATGAATAAAGAACATAAAGTGGGCATTGGTGCGGAATTTAAGCGGCATATAATTGACAATTTCTGGACGGCTTTCCGTACAGACATCGACCCGGAGACCGGACAGGAAACCATTACTTATCCTTCAAAAAATACACCTGGACGAGATGATTACCTGCGGGAACCAATTGAGTTTGCCGCGTATCTGCAGGATAAAATGGAATATCAGGATTTAATTATAAATGTTGGCGTCAGGTTCGACTATTTTGATCCCAAAACCGAAATGTTAAGTGATAAGAAAAATCCGGAGTTCAATCCACTTTTTCCCGCTGGTAACGAAAAAGTCGATCCGAAATTACAGGTAAGTCCACGCTTGGGTGTGGCTTTTCCGATTTCTGCTAAAGGTGTTTTGCACGCCTCGTATGGTCATTTTTTTCAGATGCCCAATTTTTCCAATCTATACCAGGGAATTCTGGATGCAACTGATGGGAGTACTAAATTTTTAATTGATAAAGGCGGGTTAAATACCATTACCGGAAATCCGGACCTGGATGCTCAGCGAACCACTTCTTATGAATTTGGTTTGCAACAGGTTCTCTACAGCAATTTAGTTATGGATTTCACTGCATATTACCGGGATATCCGTAATCTGATTGATACCGAAATTATTGAAACTTATGATAAATATAAATACGCCCGTTTCATTAATCGTGATTATGGGAATGTGCGGGGTATTATTGTGAGTCTTGAAAAACGCTTTTCCGATCACTGGAGCGCTGCACTCGATTATACTTACCAGATTGCCGAAGGAAATGCATCGGATCCCACCACAGTATTTCAGGACAATCAGGCGGATCCGCCACGCGAATCAGAGAAAAAACTGTTACCGCTTGATTGGGATCAACGTTCCACGCTGAACTTCTCAGTCAATGCCGGGGACCCGGGAAATTGGAATGTAGGTTTGGTTGGACGAATGGGCTCCGGGACACCTTATACGGCAGATCCCACATTTACCTATTTTAATGTCAGTTTCAGAAATAATCGACAAAAACCGGCTTTTTATCAATTTGATTTGAAGGCTGAAAAACAGTTTGATGTTTTTGGTACAAAAGTTACCGGATTCATGCTGGTTTATAATCTTCTGGATCGAAAAAATGAATTAAACGTCTATGGATCAACCGGTCGGGCCGACCAGGATTTAAACACCAAATTTGCCGGAGACATTCGTGGCTTGAATACGCTGGAAGATTTTATCAATAATCCGGGATTCTATTCTGAACCCCGGCAAATACGTTTGGGATTAAGATTTGGTTTTTAATAAATAGATGCGGAGGAAATTGAATGAAATTCAAAATTATTTTGATAATAATCTGGTTGATTCTCACCACCCTTGGTGTCCTGTTTTCCCAGGAATCTGAGGAAGTGATTGAGGCCTATCGAAACGAACCTTATGGAAATCCGCAGTTCAAGAAAAAAGGCATTATGGATGGAAATTTGGTTCGAACCCTGTATTTTAACCAGGCTGAAGTGGGACATTGGCCGGATCAGCCATCAGGCGAATGGCCCAAGGGTACCGGACATTCCTATCTGGATGGTGTTTGTTTAATGGTGGGCACAAAACTTAAAATAGCTACCTCCAGCGGTGATACCCTCACAATTACCCCTATGGAAACGGCATACCGAGAGCATTTTGATAGAGATCCAAAAACAGGCACTCAATGGGGATGGGAACCGGTGCCCGGATATGTAAATCCGGGATCGGAAAAACCGGCATTGAGTAACGATCCCACGACCTGGCCGCGATTATGGACTGATGCTATCTTTAAATATTTGGATGTTCCTGCATCGGAGTGGCAAAATATGGCTGAGATTGAAGGTGAACCCGGTAAAGATGACGACGGTGATAGTTACGTGGACAATTATACCTACTGGTATGGTTATTTCGGCCGGGGTGTGACCAATGCAGACTTGGAAACCTTCTTTGTGATGGACGATTCCCGGGACGGTGAATGGTCCCGGCCGCCCTATAATTACTATCCCATTCAAGCGGATTCTAACAGAGGAGGTCTTGGCTTGCGGGTAGAAACTCGTGGCTTCCAATGGTCTCATGTGCTGGCAGAAGATAATATTTTCTGGCATTACGATATTGTAAACATGTCAGATACCACTTATCACGAAGCTGTTTTTGGCTTTTTAACAGATGTAGGCATAGGCGGTACCAATGATTCCGGAGATGATAATGCTTCGTACGATACATTTTTAGACTTGGCTTATGGTTTCGATAATGATGGGTATGGTACACCCGGGAAATGGAATCCGGTGGGTTACATGGGATATGCATACCTGGAAAGTCCCGGAAATCCCTTTAACGGTATTGATGACGATGAAGACGGGATGGTGGATGAAAGACGTGATGATGGAATTGATAATGACGGAGATTGGACCCCTTACACAGATTTGAATGAAAATGGTAAATGGGACCCCCCTCAGGAACCTTTGAACGATGATCTTGGAAAAGATGGTGTCGGTCCTTTTGACCGGCAATATAATGGTCCTGATGAAGGGGAGGGGGATGGCTTTCCCACACCGGGCGAGCCTGATTTCGATCGTACCGATATTGATGAATCCGATCAAATCGGTTTAACCAGTATGTCAATTTATCCGTTAATTGATGGTGGTGGTGGAGATGGTTGGCCTCGGCATGATGAGGGACTTTATCGACGAATGACTTATCAAAATTTTGATACAAGCTTACAAAGTTCCAATATACACATGTTATTTGGTTCCGGTCCTTTTGAACTCAAAAAGAACCATCGGGATCGTTTTTCTATGGCTCTACTTTTTGGCAGTAACCTGGAAGACTTAATTTTTAACAAAATTACCGTACAAGAAATTTATAATGCCAACTATAATTTTGCCAAACCGCCGCTTAAACCATTTGCACAGGTGGTTCCCGGAGATGGGAAAGTTTTTCTGTTTTGGGATGAAATTGCCGAAGAATCCCGCGACCCGTTTTTGCAGGACTCTCTGGGAAATCCCCGCAAGGATTTTGAAGGCTATCTTATTTATCGCAGCACTGAACCGGAATTTCAGGATATTAAAACGATAACCGACTCCAAAGGGGAACCGAAGTACTGGAAACCCATTGCCCAATTTGACATAAAGGATGGAATTCATGGCCCTGATCCGGTGGGTATTAATGGGGCACATTTCTGGCGTGGAAATGATACCGGACTCCGCCATTCTTATGTGGATGAGGATGTGATTAACGGACAACAATATTACTATGCGGTGGTTTCTTACGATCAGGGTGACCCTAAAAAAGGTATAAACGGTTTACAACCTTCTGAATGCACCAAGATCATCCGGGAAGACTTTGCAGGAAATCTAAAGTTTGTGGATATCAATTGTGGTGTCGTTACACCCAATGCTCCTGCTGCCGGTTATCTGCCGCCTGAAATTGATGGAAATTTGGATCAAGTTACCGAGGGAATTGGAAGTGGCTCCATGTCGGTAGAAGTGGTAAATCCAATGTCCATTGAGGATGGAAATCAGTATCGGGTGGAATTCGTCTCGGAAGGTGAAGTACCAAATTATAAGACAGATTATTACAATATACACCGTGTGGAAGGCGATACCACGGTTATGCTGGAAAGCCACATAAATGCTGAAAATTTTGGCCCCGATTTTCCCAGTCCGCCTGTGGATGGAATGGTGATTTCCTTTCAAAATGACACACTTATCGAGCCTATTCCCTCGGAAACCGGTTGGTTAATTGGCGAAAGTAATCTACAAATTAATGTAAAAAAGCATGAAGCCTTTCCTAATTTGGCTGCACCATGGCCTGCGGATTATAAAATTACTTTCCACCAGGATTATGTGGATACCTCCAGTTTCAACAATATTCCGGCTAAATTTAAAATACGGAATTTAACAGATAATCGTAAATCCGATTTTGAAATCTGGGACAAGGATAATTCGAAAAGCTTAACTATCGGAGATTCTTTGGTTATCATCGAATATGTAGAAACAGGCTCACCAAAATACCGGTTTGCATACGAAATCACCTACTTTCCGCCGCCTTTTCCCAATCAGCCTGTAAAGGAACCTCAGCCCGGAGATGAATTCGTGATTCGGACTCAAAAACCATTCAAAACAGGTGATTACTTTATATTTTCGACCAATTCGGCTTCCATCGATGAACAGCTTGCCCGGCAGGAATTAGAAGAGGTTAAAGTGGTTCCCAACCCATATATACTGGGAGCGAAATGGGAGAAACGAACATTGTTTAGTTCCGGCCGTGGGGAGCGAAAAATCGATTTTATCCATTTACCGGAAGAATGCACAATTAGAATATTCACCTTGTCTGGCGCACTGGTCAAAAAAATTGAGCACAACAGTTCCCTATTGGATGGTTCCGAATCCTGGAATCTTGTATCCGATGATGGGATGGAGATTGCATATGGTGTGTATGTATATCACATCGAAGCACCGGGAATTGGTGAACATATAGGAAAATTTGCGGTCATTAAATAAGCAGAGAGGGAATGATGGATAAATCAATTTTTAACATAGTTATTGCTTTAATCTTGGTGAGTGTTTTTGCATTATGGGCACAGGGTAATTATCGGGAGAATGTGTCTAAGCGGGGGACAACCGCCGCCCATTTTCTGGAGATTGGCGTTGGCTCGCGGGCATTAGCGATGGGCGGGGCATTCACCGCACTGAGTAATGATCCCACTGCTATTTACTGGAATCCCGCCGGTTTGTCTAAACTGAAGAGGCATGGCGTGATCCTGAACCACACGGAGTGGATTGCAGACACCAAGTTCGATTATTTGGGAACAGTCTTCGCCTTGGGAAAATGGGGTGCGCTGGGATTCAGTCTCACCTCGCTGAGTATGGATGAAATGCACGTGACCACAGTTGAAGAACCGGAAGGCACCGGGCAGACTTTCCGTGCGGGAGATTTTGCCTTCAGCATGGCTTATGCTGTAAATCTTACCGACCGGTTCTCAATTGGATTTAATCCCAAAGTAGTGCGTCAAACCATTTGGGAAATGTCCGCTACCGGTTTTGCAATAGATATCGGTATGCACTACGTGACGCCTTTCAAAGGATTCACCCTGGGTTTTGCTATGACCAATTTTGGAACCAAAATGCAGATGGATGGCCATAATACCCGGGTGTTATTCGATCTGGATCCATTAACCACCGGCAACAACGAGCGGGTCCCTGCCAAATTGGAAACAGATAGTTGGGCATTGCCCCTTAATTTTAGAATTGGTTTGCTCTATGAAGTGTTCAAGAACGAAATGCATACCTTCAATGTGGAAGTTGACGCGCAACACCCCAATAATAATTATGAAAGCGTTAATGTGGGTGCGGAGTACGTTTTCAGAAATCGGTTCGCCTTACGAGGAGGCTACAAATCTTTATTTTTGGATGATTCTGAGGAATCTCTGACACTTGGTGGGGGAATTAATTATCCGATTATCGGAAACATAATGATCCATGTTGATTTTGCTTACGCGGACTTTGGTATGTTGGAGAAAGTTCAAAAATTTTCCTTGGGGATTGACTTTTAATTTGGGTATGAACGAGCATTTAATGATAACAATCAGCTTCTGGTATTTATTAGCAATTCCTCAGCGGAAGCGGACAATCCCCGATAATGAAGATGGTTTATTTGAAATAAGTGTAGCATTAGTCTTTATACTGAAATCTAATTAAGTGAAAGGAACATCAATGAAAAGCGGACGGATTCTACAGAAATTTTTATTATTAACACTCTTAATCAGCTTTTCTTTTGCATGGAGTGGGACATCGAAATCCGAAACGGACAGGAAAGTGGATGAATTACTTTCTAAAATGACCCTGGAAGAAAAAGTTGGTCAAATGACTCAGATTGCAATTGAGGTTGTTTCTGAACAAAAGAGCTCGGTGAATACTACCCACCAACTGGATATGGCAAAATTAGAGAATGTAGTTGTAAATCATCATGTGGGCTCTATTTTAAATGTTGATGAAACAGCATATACAGTGGATCACTGGCATGAAATTATTACTAAAATGCAGGATGTGGCAACCAAAAAAACCAGA
>CAZVKP010000109.1:0-8871 GCA_964627635.1 uncultured Calditrichaceae bacterium
CCGATTTATGTTGGCAAAGAACAGGTTAACCGGGTAACTGCCTTATGGCAAAAACCGAAACAAGAGATTAAAGAAGATGAGATCAAAGAGTTTTACAAATTTATTTCAAATGATTTTGAAGATCCACTGGATTATTTACATTTATCGCTGGAGGGCACGGTAAATTTTAAGGCACTCATTTTCATTCCTCAAACAGCACCTCCCCAATTCTTTAGAGATGATCTGGAAAAAACTGTCCAGCTTTATTCAAATAAAATTTTTATTCAGGACGATGCCAAAGAGTTACTTCCTGAATATCTCCGTTTTGTAAAAGGAGTGGTGGATACAGAAGATTTACCGTTGAACATCTCCAGAGAATGGACCCAAAGCAGTCCGGTGATGGCGAAGATTAAAGATGTGCTGGTAAGCAAGATTCTTGGGTATTTGGATAATATGTCCAAGAATGAACCGGACAAATATAAGAAATTCTATCAAAACTTTGGACCACTTTTCAAAACCGGGGTTAATTCTGATTTCAAAAACAGAGATAAAATTATCGATTTGCTGCGTTTCGAATCCACCATTACTGAGGACGGAGAATACACCTCGCTGAAAAACTATGTTTCACGAATGAGCGATTCGCAAAAGGAAATTTATTATCTCTCCGGCGATAACAAAGATATCATTAAACGAAATCCCAATTTGGAATACTTTAAAAAAAATGATATCGAAGTTCTGCTTCTCACCGATCCGGTTGATATTTTCATCATTCCGTCAATCAACGAATATGATAAAAAGCCGTTAAAATCTATTGAAAAAGCGGACCTGGACTTGAAAGATGATAAAACCACTACCGAAGAACCGCTAAACGAGAATCTGGCAAAATCATTATTAAAGATCTTTAAAGAGACATTAAGTGATAAAGTGGAGGATGTAATAGAATCAAAACGGTTGGTAAATTCGTCGGTCACTCTGGTGAGCGGCAAAGAAGCGATGGACAGCCAGATGGAAAAAATGATGAGAGCGATGAACCAGGAATTTACAGGTTCAAAAAAGATACTGGAAATTAATACCAAACACCCGATCATAAAAAATCTTGGAAAAATGGTGATCGGAGACGAGAAAAATCCGTTGCTTCGAAAATCAATACTGCAATTATATGAGAGCGCTCAACTCATTGATGGCAATCTTGAATCGCCAACCGAATTTGTTAAACGCATGAATGAAATCATGGAAGAAGCCACGAAGTAATATTTTGAGGGCGGTGGATATCTACCATCGTCCCTCTATAATTTTCAAATCACCGGCAATTTCTCACGCTCACCCTGCCATTTCCGATATCGCCGATGGCAACACCGCCCGATCATCCAAAATGCCGGGAGGAACCTTTTCCATAGCTTCTTTCAATAACACTCCGGGTGTAGCAGTTTTATGACTGTTTTCGCTCAAATACCGTTTCCAGGCTTTTGCACCTCTTCGGTGTGAAAACAGGTTTAACAGATGCCGGATAATCCGATATGGACTCGGCTGGTCATCTGACGGATTTTCATCTTTTCTATTCCATTTTTCAATGTAGGAGATCATCGTTTCTATTATTTCCCGCCGGGAAGGCAGTTGTTTCTGCGAATTAAAAAACAAGCTATCTGCTAACGAAAAGATAAATGGATTTTCATACGCCGCCCGTCCGATCATCACGCCATCAACAAAATCCAGATGTGGAAGCGCTTCTTCCATAGATTTTATATGTCCGTTTATTTCGATAACAAGATCCGGAAAATCTTTTTTTAACCGATAAACATCCTGGTAACGAAGCGGCGGCACCCTGCGGTTTTGCCGGGGACTCAACCCGCCCAGAACAGCAATACGGGCATGAACAATAAATCGGTTGCATCCCGCCTGAGACACAGTTTGCACAAAATTGGCAAGATCTTCATAACGGTCGAGGTTTTCAATTCCAATGCGATGTTTCACAGTCACCGGCAAATGTGTGGCATTGCGCATCTTCTCCACTGCGCGGGCAACCACATCCGGTTGTGCCATTAAACATGCGCCAAAATTTCCCTCCTGCACCCGTTCGCTGGGACAACCCACATTGAGGTTGATCTCATCAAACCCGTAATCGGTAACAACTTTAGCGCACTCCTCCAGTTGCTTCGGCTCGTCACCACCCAATTGGATAGCCAATGGTTTTTCTTCATCAGAAAAATCCAGAATTTTTTGGCGATCCCCGCGTAAAATCGCACCGGTGGTCACCATTTGGGTATAAAGTAGAGTATGACGAGTGATCTGCCGCATGAAATAGCGGTAAAATTTGTCGGTTATTCCCATCATGGGTGCGAAACTGATGGGATAATTCCTACCACGGTTTTTATGTAATTTCTGATCAATCATCAATATTTGACATTAATTAACGAACATTTAAAATTTTACTAAGGATTCAACCCACTTCATGCAACCGGGTTTCCGTTGTCTCATATTTTAAATGTTCACTACGAAAATAAAGAGTATGATTATCTAATTTAGCATTGCTTTCCATAAAACTCAATACGGCGGATTCGCCGGACCATAGTAACCACACATCCCCACCCGGGGTGAGTTCACCAGCGGCACCGGTTCTCCGTAATCCTCGTGCAGATGCTCCTTAATATGCTCATCACAAAATTCTCCCGATTCATCAAAATCGTACAAACACTCCAGGCACAACCAGGAAGCAGATTTCCCGCACTCCATGCAATGTGTTTCCGGTGGTTCATTCCGCGCCATTAAAAATATGGGGCGAGTTGTCAATGGTTTGCCATGTCGCAAGCCGACCATTTTAATCAATGTCTCCGATGAAGTTCCGAAATCATAGATGTGAGTCAATTCCAAATCAGTATGAAAAACTCTTTTTACTTGTTTGCTCATTGAAATTTCTTCTCCGTTCCAACCGCCGACCGAAAACTGGCTGAGATGCCCGCAGCATTCCAACCAGATCTTTCGCAGATAGTGGTCCAAATTCTCTAACTTCGCGGAACCTCTCATTTCCAGGTGCAACCAAAATTCTCCACTCCAGGCGTTTTTGAGGTGAAGATGATACAAATCTTCACTGGCACCGGATTTCTGATTGGCTTTTTCAATGGCTTTTCGACGTTCCGTACAACCAGAAAGGTGCCTTGATAACCCCCCGCCTGTCATTTCACGACCACAGAAGATACATTTTCCCAATGTTTGTTTTTTACGTGTCATATAAGTTTTCCCGTTATAACGATAGTTTAGGTATATGGAACATTTTACATTTGTTTAATAACTTTTAGCTACAATGTTTTAAATATACCAAAATTATAATTTTTAATAATTATCTGCAAACAGAATTTTTGTCCCTGGGAAATTAATCTTCCCTAAGATCGAAATCCTGGAGAAGATAAATAATAATTTCAGGTATGAAAATGCGGATGTTGTTTAGCCTTATGAAAACTGCCCGGAGTCTTTTTAAATAAGCTATTCGGAGTCAGAATTTTTCAATGGATTTACATACTTCAATTTATTAGGAGAGCTTTGTCATCAAAATTATCAGACCTTATGCTGCTCTTTTCTAAATCTTCGAGCTTTGGATGATTTTTCCTTTTTGGCAATTTCCACGACCGGGCGTCTGCCATTTTTTTCCTTTTTAAAACATTGTAAAATCTGTTCTGCTTCTTTGAAGGGAACTGTAACGAAGGAATAACTATCCAAAACCTGAACACCATCAATTTTCCTGTCCTCGATACCGGCTTTGGTTTTTATAAAGTTAACCAATTTTTTCTTTGTCATTTGGTCTTTTTTCCCTTTTGCTATAAAGAGACGAGTAGTACCCTTGATTTGGGGAGATACATCCCGAATTTCATTATAATTTCTGGTATCTAACTCATTCTGAAAAGCATATTTTAAGAGCGCTGCCATCGATTTCTCCGGATTAGTCTCATCCAGTAATTCCTTCGCCATCCTGAGGAATTCTCCGGGTAATTCTGATTGGGCAATTTTCTCAATTTCGTTTTTTATCCGGGACCTTTTTGCCTCGACAATTTCCTGAACCTGCGGTAATTTTTCTTTTCGAATCTGTGCCCTCGCTCCTTTTTTGATATACATCAACCTTCGATACTCCGAAGGCGTGACAAATGTTATCGCGGTTCCCTCGTTACCGGCTCTGCCGGTGCGTCCAATACGGTGAACATAGGAATCAGAATCCTGCGGAATGGCATAGTTAATAACATGAGTCAAATTGTGGATATCGATCCCTCTTGCAGCCACATCGGTGGCAACCAGAATATTAATCTGTTTTTTCTTGAAGCGACTCAAGATTTTTTCCCGCTGGGATTGAGAAATATCTCCATGCAAACCTTCTGCATCGTACCCGCGATCATTCAGATGAGACGCGATTCTATCCACATCAATCTTTGTTCGGCAAAATATAAGACCATAAAATTCACGCTCAATGTCCATTATTCTGCACAGTGCTTCAAATTTATCGGCATCAGAAACTTCAAAATAAATTTGATCGGTTAAATCCACGGTTTTCCGTTCATCCTTCGTTCCTATCAACTCAAAATCTTTCATGTGTCGCTTTGCTATTGCCACAATTTCTTTTGGAATGGTAGCGGAAAAAAGTAAAGTTGTCCTTTCAGAATTGGTGAATGTCAAAATTTTTTCTACATCTTCGATAAATCCCATATTAAGCATTTCATCCGCTTCATCCAAAACCACAAAAGAAACTGTTGACAATTTCATGGTGCCTCTTTTTATGTGGTCGAGAACTCTGCCCGGAGTACCGACTACAATATCCACACCCTTTTTTAAACGCTTTAACTGCAATTCAATTGATTGACCCCCATATATCGGGACAATATTGAACTTTTTTTTACCTTTGAGAGAATTAAGTTCTTCAGAGACCTGAATCGCTAATTCCCGGGTTGGTGCAAGAACAAGGGTCTGAATTGTTTTTGAATTCTCTTTCATTTTTTCGATAATGGGTATTCCGAATGCCGCCGTTTTTCCGGTACCGGTCTGAGCCTGTCCGATAAAATCTCTATTCTCTTTGAGTAACAGCGGAATCATTTTCTCCTGAATGGGAGTGGGTTCTTCAAATCCTTTTTTTCTCATTGTTTCCAGCATATCACCGGATAATCCAAGATTGCTAAATTTATCCAAATTAATCATAAACATCTATCTTCCTATTCTAAGTAAAAAACGTAACTACTCTTTCGCTTTCCCACAAATTTTAAAATAAAAAACAAATATCAAATTAGTGGTTTTTATACAAGAATGGACAATTATGAAATATTAACAACTTTTGGGAAGGTTTGTTGAAATAATTATCTAATTCCTGTGAGTAGTAAAAAAACAATTAATTAATTCTAATACAACTAAACAATATAACATTGTTTTAAATAAATTGTTCATCATATTTTAAAAATATTGAAAGTGATTATGCCTTAGTTCAGCTAACGTCCACCCGTTCAATCGTTAATAGGCTTCCTGAACAAGAACTTTTCTCCTTTAAATTCAAGAAAAATGTTTTTCCCCTTCCGGTCCGAACCATAACATGTATACTTCTGTAACAATTTTAAGCCGGTGTTTTATTGTTATGGTCGCTGTAGAACAACGTCCATTCAACAGGAGGTAATTTTCAAAGAGCAGAATAATTTTAATTCACAAAGCGTTGGAAAACCAGACTGGCGTTGGTTCCACCAAAACCGAAGCTGTTGGACATGATGGCGTTTAACTTAACATTACTCTGCAGCTCTGTAACGATGGGCATGTGCTTCGCTTCATCATCCATTTTCTGAATGTTTGATGAAGCGGCAATAAAGTTATTTTCCAACATAAGCAAAGAATAAATGGCTTCATGCACACCTGCCGCACCAAGAGAATGCCCGGAAAGAGATTTGGTGGCACTAATTAACGGTATTCTGCTGCCGAATACTGCTTGAATTGCTTTGAGTTCGGTTATATCGCCGGCAGGCGTGCTGGTTCCATGCGTATTTAAATAATCCACCGGCTCTTTTACATTTTCCATAGCAGCCCTCATGCAGCGTTCAGCTCCCTCACCGGAAGGCGCAACCATATCGTCACCATCGGAGGTGGCGCCATATCCGGTTAGCTCTGCATAGATTGTGGCACCCCGCTTTAGGGCGTGTTCCAGTTCTTCCAACACCACCACTCCGCCGCCGCAGGAAATCACAAACCCATCACGCTGAGCATCATAAGGACGAGATGCCGTTTCCGGCGCGTTGTTATATTTTGATGAAAGGGCACCCATGGCATCAAACATCAGGCTGAGTGCCCAGTGCTCTTCTTCGCCTCCTCCTGCAAAAATAATATCTTGTTTACCAAGCTGTATTTGTTCCATTGCATTGCCAATACAGTGTGCGCTGGTAGAACAGGCTGAAGTAATGGAGTAATTAAGTCCTTTTATTTTAAAGGGCGTTGCCAAACATGCAGATACCGTACTGCCCATACAGCGGGTCACCATGTATGGACCGACCCGCCGAATCCCCTTGTTCCTCAAAATGTCCGCGCTCAGAACGGTATTTTCCGGAGAGGCGCCACCTGAACCGACAATGAGCCCGGTTCGAGGATTCGAAATATGTTCCGGTTTCAATCCCGCATGTTCTATTGCTTCGTTCATGGCAAGGTAAGTATATGCAGCCGCATCCCCCATAAAACGAAACACTTTCCGGTCAATTAAACTCTTCAGCTCCATTTCTATACTTCCGGACACCTGGCTGCGGAAACCCAGTTCCCGGTATTTATCATTAAGCCGAATTCCGGACTGTCCTTCCTGCAATGTTCTGGACACTTCCTCTTTATTATGTCCCAGGCAGGAAACAATTCCGTATCCGGTAACTACAACTCGTCTCATCGTTTATCTCCTTAAAAATTATCGGTCGAAGTGAACAAACCTACCCGCAGCATCTCGGCATTATAAATTTCATTGCCATCGACAGACACTGAACCGTCAGCGAAAGCCAATTTCAATTTAGTTGCCATTATTCTCTTCATATCTAATTTATAGGTAACTTTTTTAGCGTCAGGTAGAACTTGTCCCCGAAACTTTACTTCCCCCACTCCCAGGGCTCTCCCTTTGCCTTCATATCCCACCCAAATCAGGAAAAAACCAACCAATTGCCACAAAGCATCCAGTCCCAAACATCCGGGCATCACCGGATCGTCTTTAAAATGGCAGGCAAAAAACCACAAATCCGGACGAATATCAAGTTCAGCAATAATTTCTCCCCTGCCGTATTTCCCGCCTATCTCTGTAATTTTGGCAATACGGTCAAACATGAGCATATCGGGTAACGGTAAACGCCCGTTCTCCGGACCAAATAATTCACCCCTGGCACATGCTAACAATTCTTCATAATTGTAAGAATTTTGATTTGTCATAATTATATTTTTCCTTCTATTAATTTTAAATTTTGTAATATAAAAGTTGAATGAGCAGTTGTCAATTTTTTTTAATGGTCATAAACAATATTTGCTGACCTACTAAAGTAGAACCGCAATGCAAAAAGTTAAATTTCTAAGCTCTGTAAATTAACATTTAAGTAAAACTCAATGGGAAATATTGAAATGAATGGGAGAACAATCTACATCAAACAACCGCTGATATTCCGGAAGAATTCCTTGTTTAGCAAAATATAAATATTCGCAAATTTTTCCAATATATTCAAAAAAATGAATGCTCAACCCACCATTCCCCCTCAATTCCAACAATCCATTTTCCACTTATAAGGCTTTGATTATCTGTTATCTATTTAGGTATTTTGACAATCTTAATTTAATCTTCATTATATCTACGTTTTATTACATTTCCAAATTTATCTTCCACAATAAAACCATCCTCCGGGCGATCATCAGCAAAATTATTTTTTAAGTAATTCAAATAACCGAATTCGCCAAATCTTCCTCCACTCATATTTTTTATCGAAAGCATCAGTCTTAAAAATACCTGACTAATCTGGCTCATGTCCATATCATTTCTCCACTCCTCAATATGAACATCGTATAATTGCAGTAGAAGTTCGGTTAAAATTTCTAATTTATCCTCTTCCAGCGGTTCATTTTTAAAATGTTTCTGGTAAATTTTTTTGTAAGATTCATAAACGTTTTTATCGGTGATACGCAAGCTTCCTGTCATATAAATATTCCTGACAAATAACTCTATATCAGCAGCCATCAAGGCAACTTCTTCCTTGTGAAAAATATCATCGTACTGACCATGCGGCACACTTTCAAATAGAACGGCATACTCTTTCTCTTCATCTTTTGATTTTTGATATGCAGCGCCTTCCAAGTATCTGCAATCTTCATTGCAATCGATATTGACTAATCTGTTTTTACCACAACAAACCGGACACAGAACGTTTTCGAGCGGTGCACAATATCTTTTTCCTTTACGGGTTTGACAGTACCAACATTTTGACATAAATAAATCCTTACAAATGTTTATAACTAATTGTATAGTCACCAACTAAAGAAGTTTACTAAAAAAATAGATAAAACTTTTTTTTCTTTCAATATGCCAGTAGTATCAACTTAATATTTCGATTTGGCGGATTGGTATGTACCGCACTTAAATTCCTGTATATTCAAATGAATCAGACAAATTTTACGAAAAACAGGTGGCAAAACAACATCCATAAGAAATCTAAACAAATATTAAGTAGTGTTACACTTAAATTCAACAAGCTTATGGTATTTTTTGTCCGCTTTAAGCAAAGGCGACTATTAAAGAAAGAACTAATACCGAAAAAGCAGGTAATGATTTCTTAAGGTTGTCTTTAACCTTGACATGCATACCCACAGCACCCAGCATTAATATCGCCAAACCTAATGCAGCCGGTGTTGTAAAAACCGGATACCATATTCCCA
>CAZVKP010000110.1:0-8864 GCA_964627635.1 uncultured Calditrichaceae bacterium
GAATTTACGAAAATACGCTTTTGATGACTTTAAATTAACCACTAAGTCAGGATTCTTGAAATTAGAATCTGCCTTGAAATCAGGAGGAATAATGTTAAAGAAAAATCTGATGTTAAGTATTGCTCTTTTCATTTTTATAGGTTGTGGAGAAAAAAATATGGAACAGCAATCCCAGAAATTAATGCAAACGGACCGAGAATTTGCAGAAGAGGCGCTTTTGCTTCCGGATGGTGGAAAACCGGTTCATGGAAGAGATAAAATCTATCATCGGATGAAATCAGGTGGTGGTGAAACAGAACTACGATGGGAGCCGGAAGACGCTCAGGTTGCTAAAACCGGCGACCTGGGATATACCTGGGGAAATTATGAATGGGAGAGCAAGACCGCTGAAGGAGAAAATGTTATCCATTATGGTAAATATCTGAACGTTTGGAAAAAAGACAAGGATGGGAAGTGGAAAGTATTGGTGGATATGGGTAACCAGAATCCGCAGAAATAGAATCCGGCTAAGAATTATCGAATTCTATTTTAATTTTAAACTTCTACTTTGAGTGTTTGGATACTCTTATCAAGTTGTCAATCAAACAAAAATACAAAACATCCATTATTCAGATTCTTTTATCATAAATTCTTTACTTCTTAAAACGGTTCCCTCGGCAGTCACTACATCCACCCGCCATTCTCCGGTCCATTTTTCCATAATTCTTTTTGAACTCCAGGTGCGCCATTTTTTTGCTTTAATGTTTAAATTCACATTGGCTTTCTCCTCTCCCTGATAATACCACACATGGGAAACAGAGGTTGTATCTTTCGCTCCGGAAAGAGTGGTAAAACAATATAGTTGTTGCACATTACTGCCGAAGCTCGTATCCGCACCCACAGGTTCTCGTTCCTTAACAGCAGTGCAAATTTCCATTCGCTCCACGGTTAAAGTAGAGCCTTTCTGAGCCATTAGGGGCAGGAAAATAAATATTGATAAAGCAATGACTAAAGTAAACTTTACTTTGCGCATATTTCCTCCTCTTTTTATAAATCAAAGGATTTCTATTGAGATTACTCTTCCCGTACAATCCCCACAATTCTACTTTGCTCGGCTTTACCAGGATAGTAAAAATGGACTCCCACTGCTTTGCTTATGTCCGCTCCACGTTTAGTCGTGAGCTTCAATTTGAAAATCTTGTCTTCTTCACTTTTAAATTTATTATTCTTCAAAAATGAATCTAAAGTCTCCTTTCCAAGGAATGACAGAGAAATGGTTGGATCTTGAATGGCATTCTGTTTTCGTAGTTGTTCATCCTTGTGATAAAGCGCATACAAATAAGCAGATTTTTTAGGGGATTCTAAATTTCCATCCACTGCCAGATCATTGAATTTAAGAAGAACATTTTCATTCGTTTTTCGGACGATCCGGAATTTGTCCAATGGATTCATTCGTGAAAACCAATAGCGTCCCACCTTATCGCGGCGGTCAATCAATGTTTGGATCAGATATTCTGAGGCATCTGTATTAGACATTTGTGCGGTTTCTACAATGGCGCGGATTTCCTCATCGGTAAAAGCCATCACCCGTTTGGCACCCCAGTAAGCATCCCGGAGGGTAGATTTTTCAAAGGCGGGATTGGGGTAAGTGGGTACCCAGCTACCCGGATCGAAAATGTCCGATACAAAATATCCCACCGAGGGGTAGCGCGGATTAATATGTCCGGTTTCTGTCTCCCAGGGCTTTTCCCAAAGTCCCAGGGTAATCATAGACTTAGCGATGTTGCGGGGATCCACCAGGTATTCGTTTCCGTACTTGGGGGCGTGGGGAAACTTGTTGTTACTGCCCAGCGTGGAGCCCATATCAATTAAGTAGTGTTTGATATATTTTTTGCCATTTTTTTCAGTGTAAACAGCCAGCGTATTGGCAGCGCGGCGGTCGGCATCATTCAGCCAGGAACTAATGACACGTAATCCGCGCAGTTCACGGCGGTGCTGGTGAGCGACAAGGTCGTTGGGATCATCATTCCTCATGCCGCGATATTCCCAAATCCCAACCGGTTTGCCATTCACAAATTTGCTGGCTAAAACACGGATTTTGCCATCTTTGTAGCGGGGGATATCTTTTAACATTCTTTCCAGATCATCCTGATTCATTTGGCGCTTCACCCCGCCATCCAATATTTTAACACCTTGTTTAATCTTTAAATTATCAGGATCAATAAACTCAATAGTGTTTTGAGGAACATTATAGCCACACGCATACAATATTTTGGTGGAAATGACTTCCGCTGATGAACCCATTTCCGGATATTTTAATGCATCGAATTTTAAAATGTAACGATTGCTATGGACATCTTCGATGAAAAATCCCGGCGTGCCTCCTTCAAATTTTCCACGGATTATGGTCAAAGGAGAATTTTGATCGGGACCACTATTCACATTAGGGCCTTGTTTCAATTCTGCAATTGTCATAGAATGATGAAAATGACGATTGGTGTACCAACTTGAATTCGGAACTTCATCAAGGGCATTAACATTATCCGCCTGCCGCTTTCCGCTCACCTGAAGGACTTCTCCTACTCTGTGGAAAGTCCAATTTAAATCCAGCGGTTTGCCTATCTGATAGATGGCCGTCATATCCACAAGATCCCAGATTTGATTTTCCTCCAGAATTTCAGGAGGCGAGATGTCTTTATTATCCGGATCGAAGGTTTTGATCGGCGTTAAATTAAATTGCCGGCTACTGCTGCAATTCATCAAGGAGGCAAGAATGAGTCCCAAAAATATGAATATTAGCGAGTGTTTCGTTTTCATTTCCCTTTATCCATAGTTGCTTCTAATTTCATTGTTTAATATAAAACATTATTTAACCCTCAGCATTGCCAGCACTTACTAAAAATTGGGGGACAATTCAAAAAGTATCCGTGTCATTTCTTTACTAAAGCCGATTTCGGTGCGGAATAAAAATCCGGTGCGGGTCATAATTCTAAGCCCGAATCCACCACCGATGTGAAATTCATCCATACCAATTTCATTAAATTCATTAAAGACCTGCCCTTCATCCAAAAAAAACACTGCATCCCAGGTATCCCAAATCGGGTAGCGATACTCAATATTAAAGAGTAGTAATCCCTCGTCCCGAAATCGATCTTCATCAAATCCGCGCAAAGTCTCAGAATCTCCAATGGTGTTTAGTGCATAAAATGGAATTTGTTTTCCCGAAACCTCGTCAACCTTTTTAAAAAGTGCACGCACTCCCAACCGGCGATCTTTCAATAAAAAAGGTATTGGGATAATCTGTTGTATTTGGGCAGAATAACTGTGGAATTGATACTGAATATTTGAGAATTCACTATTAAATGTATATTCCAGATTGATCAGAAAACCGTCAAAAGTCCGCGGCCATCCGTTTCGAAAGTCCAATGTTAAAGCGGTCCCAATAGCACCTAAGTTTGTCGATCCAAAACCGGAAATGGTTTTGGGAAACAACTCTGCCCCTTTTCCTTGCCCGCGACCGATCTCCACATTTTCATATTGACCGGTGAGTTGCAGATTAACATTATTGGATAGTAAATATCCCCAATTGAACCTAAATTCAGCTTTTTCAGTCGAGTAACTTGTTTCATCCTTTTCCCTGCTTTGATTTCCTCCGAAGTGGTTCTCATCAGAATCATTAAAATATCTGGCTTTGAATTGAAAATTGAGAGGACTACCAAAGAGTGACTTATCCGAATAACCGAGGTTAGCCTCATTGTCGTCAGAGGAGCCAAACAGAATATCAAAATTAACTGATTTTTCTTTACCAAATAGATTATTATGAAAAGCCATTACCCCAATAGCAGTTCCCATATTGCCCCCAATATTGCCTATCGGAAAAATTCCTGCGGAAAGATCTTTGTTGAACAGAAGACCGATCACTTTTCGATGAATACGGCTTTGTTCCATCCAAATCATAGTCTCGCCAACCGGATACCATAGGGAATTCCATAAGGTTGAGGGTAATGAAAGCGCATGCGAAATGATACCTTTGTTTGTTCGATAGGGAATCGTGTTCGGCTCTCTATAATTAGAGGGGGTTAGACTCGAATCCGGAGAATAAAGTCCCTTTTTAATATTGTTATTTTTTTCGACTACAATATCTTTAGCGCTATATTGGTTTGTTCCATCATCCGAGAATGGATTGTTTTGAGAAAATGCCATGCTCCAAAAGATTAACCAAAGAGTGAAAAATAGACGAGTTTTCATTTTTCAAATCATTTATTATTAATAATGTTTAAGTGTCTTCCAAAAACTAAGTATATATAGAATTACTCTCAGTATTATAGCTTACTTTACTAAATTATACAGAAATGTAAAATTGAACATAATATAAGTTAATAAGGGATTATCATTGAAGAAAATAATATATATCCCTAAAAATTAGAGGAAGATATTCCCGGGGAAGAAACTCATTATGAAAATTGATGACCAAGAAATAATTTGGTTTCGATATAAATACTGATAGTAAAAGGAACGTAGTTAGATGCTGAAAAGAATAAAATTAAAGAAAACATCAACCCAAATTTAGAAAAATAATTCACACATTGTTACCCTTTGAGAACATTTATATATTGTTGCGGTTTCTTCAATATTTTGGAATTATAAAATACTTTTATTTTACTATGAATATTCTATTATAATATCTTTTTCCATTTGTTTCGGTGATCAAGTAAGCTGAAAATAGTTAAACTATACTTAAAAACAGAGTCCTGAATATCAACGTCAAGTCTAATACAGATTTCGATGCAATCATTATTGGCAGCGGCTTTGGTGGTTCAATGGTTGCAAAAGTATTGGTGGAAGCCGGATTAAAAGTTCTGATGATTGAACGGGGAGACTGGGTACAACGCGGCCCTCACAACTGGGAACAAGATGCCTCGTTAGATTTAACCCGCCATTATTCCATGGATACGCCACTACGAATAATGGCGAATGGTAATAATAAAGTAATGGGAACATATGGTTGCGTAGGAGGGCCGTCGGTATTTTATGGCGGGGTGTCGTTTCGCTTTCGTGAAGCTGATTTCGATCCACCATCCCAGATTATTGCAGATTCTGGTGCGCAGTGGCCCATAAATTATCATGACATTGAGCCCTATTATTCTGAGGCAGAGCAAATCCTTAATGTTGCGGGAGAAACAGGATTAGATCCAACTGAACCGCCCCGCAGTAAACCGTATCCACAGCAAGCGGATGAACTGGCACAAATCTCGATTCGTATCAAACAGACGCCCGAACAAATGGGATTAAATCCTTTTCCGCTTCCCCTGGCTATCAATTATTCCAACGGTAAACAATCCGAATGCATTGCTTGTACAACATGCGATACATTTGCGTGTGCCATTAGCGCAAAAAACGATTTAGCCACGGTGGTGTTACCGGATTTACTCAGAAAAGGGTTAACATTGCAGCACAACATGGTAGTGACACATCTTAAGAAAGAAAATAACCATATCAATGCTGTGGAGTGTATTTCCAAACAAAGCGGTGAAAAATACATTTTTAAAGCGAAACATTTCATATTGTCCGCCGGAGCAATTGGTTCTCCGCATCTATTGCTGTCTTCCGGATTAGATGAAGCAAATCCCGGTGGCAAATATATTGGTAGGTTTTTGATGCGTCATGTGAATGCCATCGTATTTGGTATTTTTCCCGGTGTTGCCGATAAGGAAGATCGGTTTCATAAGCAACTCGGCATATTAGATTACTATTATGGCCATCCGTCAATCGATTATCCCAGTGGCAAACTGGGGAGTATCCAACAAGTCCAAACGCCACCGAAAGGTTTGGTGAAAGCATTTTTGCCACCACCGTTGGGAAATATTGTCAGTCCCGCTGTTAAGTTACTGACAGGTTTATTAACCATAGCCGAAGATCAACCTCAATATCAAAATTATATTGCTGTTGACTGGCAAAAGAAAGATCGTTTCGGACTGCCGCAACCGCTGATTTACCATAATTATTCATCCAGAGATAATGAAGCAATTAAAGTATTAATTAAACAGGCAAAAAAGATTTTGCGTAAGACCGGTGCTTTCCTGAATTATGTTCACAACATTAATACGTTTTCCCACGCTGTCGGAACTGTGCGAATGGGAAATGATCCGGAATTGTCGGTGCTTGATGGAAATTGCAATTTTAGAGGTATTGATAATTTAAATGTGGTTGACGGTAGTTTTATGCCGACCTCGGCCGGATTGAATCCGAGTTTAACAATTGCAGCCAATGCGCTGCGAGTGGGCGAGCATGTTAAAGATAACTGGGTAATACCAATTATGGGTTGAACTTAATTTGAGTATATTGCGGAAGCTATTTTCTGCAGTGCAGTAAATTTTAACCTCCATGCCGGATTAAAAGGGATGTAAACGACACGGATTTACTTTGATATTTATTTTGAAGAGGTAGAAAATTTTAGTCGTTTTATCTCTTGAAGAACAGGTATCGGTAAATATTAAAAATGGAGTATTGTGTATAATTTAACTGAATCATAGAGAATTTATTTATGAATACCATATCTTCCAATCAACCGATTCGAATCGCATTTTTGGGTTGTGGTAATGCCACCCGAATGCACAGCAAAACCTTAAAAGGACTTGGAAGCCAAATCCGTCGATATTATGCAAGTCGATCCCCCGAGAAAGCCGCTGACTGGAATACAAAATTCAAAGGAAGCGGCTCATACGGTTCTTATCGGGATGCCATACAATCGCCGGAGGTCGATGTCATTTTTTTAGCCACACCGCCGTCATTGCACCTGGATTTAGCCATAAAATCTTTGCAAGCAGGAAAACATGTGATAGTAGAAAAACCCCCATTTCTATCATCAACAGATTTAAAACAAATTGAAGAAATCCAACAAAAAAGCGGACATTGGGTCTATGTCGCTGAAAATTACTTCTATAAACCAATTTTAATAAAATTGAGGGAAATTATTCATGAGGGGGTGATCGGTGAAGTGTTGTTTGTACATATTAACGCTGTGAAATTTCAGGAAACCGGGGATTGGCGTGATGATTCGGAAGCAGCCGGTGGGGGAGCACTGTTTGAAGGCGGTATTCATTGGATCAATTTCATAGCCAATCTTGGATTATCAGTACGTTCAATACAAGGCTTTTCACCCGGTGGTAAAATTGGTAACGAAAAAAGCATGATGGTGGCAATTCAATACAAAGAAGGTGCAGTTGGCACATTGTCATATTCCTGGGAAGTACCCTCTCTTTTGAAAGGGCTGCGAATATCCAGAATATTCGGACGGGAAGGTTCAATTACATTTGAATCAAATGGGGTTTTCCTGTTAGTGAATGGGAAAAAGAAATTATTCTATCCACCAGAATTTTCTGACATCGCTGGATATAAAGCGATGTTTAAAGATTTTTTTCAATCCCTGCGCACCGGCGCTCAACCACAATTTACCTTAGAACTTGCCAGACAAGATTTACAACTCATTGAACAAATATATTCAACAGCTAAGGCAACTATTACAGGAGGAAACGAGCAAATATGAATTTTATGATTGCGATATTGATTGGTTTATTAGCCGGAATCCATACTTCAACCTGGGGCATGTATAAAGACTCACCACATGAAGGCTTTACATATCCCAAATATTTTCGAAGCACTATTATTGGCGGTATATGGGCGTTCATCATCTGGTTAATCAGCGGTTTGGAGTTAAGCCAGACTTATAACTGGCTGATTTTATTTGGTGCCACCTACGGAATGGAAAGAATTACACTGGAGTTTTATAAGACTTTTTTGCGTGAAGAAGATCAGTCCAAATATTTTATTCCCATGCAGTTTGGAGTGAAGGGTAATGTTGTTGAAAGCCGGAGCAAGCGTTTAACCGTCGGTGCAGCATATATTATGGGAATTATGTTAGTTGGGCTGGGCATTTATTCCTTACAAAAAGTATCATTTGGAATTCCCAGTTTGCTGCTTGTTTTTATCATTGGTAGTGCCGGTGGGTGGATTTCCGCTTTCGGCGGAGCCTGGAAAGATGCACCTCTGGAGGGCTTTCAAATATTTAAATTTTTTCGCAGTCCGGCTATTGCGTTTTTCTATGCCATACTCATCTCTTTCTTTACGACCAACTATTTGTTTATTACGCTTTGTGCCATTGGGTACACCGTCGCCACTATTGAAACCTATAAAACTTTTTTCTTTCCCAACAAACCGAGGGGAAAATTCGCCGGCAAACCGATTGATTATCCGGATATGTTAAGACGAAGGCAACGTTTTGTGCCACTTTATGTGGCGATCTGGTTAGGGATTATTCTAACGTTTGTTGTGTCATTTACCCAGACCCATAATGGTTTAATGTAAGATGATAGAAGAGATATTAGAGTATATTATTGTCTCAACCGAGAAGAATAACTTTAAGAAACCTTTGGTTTCATGTTTTATTCTTCAGTCATTTCTCTTCAATAATTTTAATTTCTAATGGATTTGTATAGTGTTCGGTCTGTAATTTAGTTAGTGAAATATAGAACAAAAATTATAAAGGAATGTGTTATGAATAATTTTCTTTTGAGTCTGACAATGATTGCTGTGGTTTTAACTGCCTGTTCGCGGCAGCCCAATCCGTTTTTTACTGAATGGAAAACACCATTTTCCACTCCGCCGTTCGGTAAAATTAAGACCGAATATTATATGCCAGCCTTTGAAAAAGGGATTGATGAACAGAAAAAGGAAATAGAGAAAATCATCAGTAATCCCGATGTACCAACTTTTCAAAACACCATAGAAGCCCTGGAATACAGTGGGGCGTTATTAAACAAAGTAAGCGGTGTATTTTAATGTATCGGAATTTCAAAGTTTTAGAGTAAATACTCCACAATTCACAT
>CAZVKP010000111.1:0-8840 GCA_964627635.1 uncultured Calditrichaceae bacterium
TTCAAATTAATCTTGTATAATTATTAATTAAGCTGAACTAATGACATAATCAAGAATTTTAATTGCAGTGTTTTAAAATAGATTGTTTTATGAATCGTTATTCTCCAAAATATTTAGACACACTTCAAAGTGGCACATTTAATGAAAAACTTAAAGCCACACAAGCTTTATTGGCGGAATGCCGTGCCTGTCCGCGAAATTGTGCAGTGAACCGAATAGCGGGAGAATTGGGCGAATGTCAGACCGGAACAGATCCGATTATTTCCAGCTATTTCCCGCATTTTGGTGAAGAATCTCCACTGGTGGGCAGAAACGGCTCCGGAACCATCTTCATCGGTGGATGTAATTTACGCTGCCTGTTCTGCCAGAATTATGAAACCAGCCATTTACAGGAAGGGCAAACTGTCTCCATCAAACGGTTTGGTGCAATGATGCTGGAACTTCAGGACATGGGCTGCCACAACATCAATATCGTGACACCCAGTCATGTGGTGCCCCAATTGGTTCAGGCGCTTCATTATGCTGCTGAAAATGGTCTCAACATACCGCTCGTTTATAATTCCAGCGGATACGACAGTTTGACAAGTTTGCGGCTCCTCGACGGACTGGTGGATATTTACATGCCGGATCTGAAGTTTTTTGACGATGAGCATGGCACGCGCTTTACGGCTGTGCCCAATTATGCCAAAGCAGCAAAGAGAGCTGTTCAGGAAATGCACAGACAGGTGGGAGATTTGATCATTCGAGACGGGATTGCGGTAAAAGGATTGTTGGTGCGGCATTTGGTGATGCCCGGTCTGGTGAACGATTCCCGGAAAATCTTGAATTTTTTGGCAAATCAGATTTCGCCTAACACTTATGTGAATTTGATGGATCAGTATCGACCTGCCGGAAAAGCACATCTCTACAATGAGATCAATCGCCGATTACGGCAAGCCGAATACGAAGAAGCTCTGGAGGCAGCCAGAGAGGCGGGGTTGACCCGTCTGGATTCACCCGGTTTTCGATTTTTCTGAAAAATGTATTTTTTATCTCAGAAATATAATAGCCACCCCGATAACTGCAATAACTGCTCCGGTTACTGCGCGCCAGGTTGGATATTCCTTTTCGATCAAAACCACCAACGGCAGCATGATAACCGGTACCGTTGCCATGAGGGTAGCAGCCACACCGGTATTGGTGTATTTTATGGAAACAAGGGAGAGGGTGACACCGACGAATGGGCCCGCAATAACGCCGCCGATAAAATATTTGATGGCATCCCGATTATGTGAAATCAATTTCCGGGCGCTCACGACTTTGCCCATCACCCACACCACCGGCCAGAGAACGATAGTCGCCGCGGTCATTCGCATCAGAGTTGCCAGAATGGGATGAATTTCATAGCTCAATCCCTGTTTGGCGAAGATGAGTCCCACTGCTTGACCCACCGCTCCCATGATCCCGGCAAATATACCCTTCCCGGAAATCTTTTGGATTTCGCCGGTGGGGCTGGGTGTGCGTTCTGCCACCACCCAACTAACGCCGCTCACTGTGACAATAATGCCCAGAATACCGGCAAAATTGAGGGTTTCTCCCAAAAAAACATAAGCCAGAATTGCGGTAATGGGCGGCACCAGAGACAACAGCAACATGCTGAGTCGTGCACCGATCAGCACCAGTGCGCGGAAAAGGAAGGTATCTCCGATACTCAATCCGATGACCCCGCTAATCGCGAGCCAGATAATCGGTTTGGTGGGAATATCATACTGACTGGTTGAAACCACATACGCCGCGGCGAGCAGTAGAACAGCGATTGGCAGGCGGTACAGATTCACCTGAAGTGAACCAATCCGTCTGCCCGCCGCACTGAAAAATATGGAGGTAAACGACCAGCAGACGGCAGTGGCTAATGAGGCGATTTCTCCCAGGTATGGCACGCAATAACCTTTCCGTTGAAAATACAACTGAAAGTTAATTTTATAGTAAAGCGGTCTTTACTTGTTGTTTATTTGTAATTTTCCACTACTCCATTACTCCATTATTCCACTACTTCATTACTTCAGTTCTGACTTCACTAAATTTTATACTAACATTTAGTTATCCTGCTACCTTTGAGAAAATAACCTGCCGGTAATTCGGTGTATTCCACAAATTTAAAAGCTCACGAAGATAGGGATAATTTTCTTTTGTGATATAGGACTTTTCTATAGTGATATTCCGCTTGACGATCAACTGAGAGTCTTCCTGCAAAAACTGAATTTGGACTTTTCCAATTTCATTTTCTTCAGTTAAGTTGATATTTGGCGCCACGAATTTAAATTCTGGCGATAATGAAAGGATAAGCTCCTGTTTCTCATGGCCCGGATGAGGGAGCTCCAGCGGAGAATAACGAGTGGCAGGAAATTGGGGGAGTTGCCAACTCATTAATCCATTAGCATTTTCCGGCAAATTCCAAAACAGATAGTCCCCCTGTTTTTTGAACGGATTTTTGATTCCCACTTTTGCCTCAGCGCTGCAGATATCTTTGTCCAATTGAAGGAGATTAACCTCCTCAATTTCACCACCCTTGAAATTCTTCGTGAATGTTTTTTGAATATTCTGATTATCCTTCTGCAAGGCGAGAAACGGATGATTAGCGCCGCTCAGTTTCAGATTGACTTGTCCGGTGATTGAGGAATTGTCGCTTACCTTTAGGGTTGCTTTCAATACAGTGCCATTTTCTTGAGCGGTGGTTTCCGGAAATTTTTCAATTGAATTTTTAACTTGACCCAATTTAAGAAAAGTTTTTCCAGCCAGTCGGTACTCCAAACTCTGCCGGGAAACTTGATCCACGGGAAGATATAGTGC
The DNA here is from genome assembly GCA_964627635.1 of uncultured Calditrichaceae bacterium. GTDB lineage: Bacteria > Calditrichota > Calditrichia > RBG-13-44-9 > RBG-13-44-9 > CAZVKP01. The sequence goes on from CAZVKP010000111.1 coordinate 2,830, forward strand.
ATTACCATCTTCCCGCTCAATTCTGACAATGGCATCTTGAAATGGCTGCAGTGCGGAAACATCTTTAGCAATCATCCTGCTGTGAGCGACCAAAATCGGAAAAGCCGATATACCTGCTTCTTTCAAAAACGCAGAAAACAGAACCGATTTCTCCAGCAGTGTGCCGGCATTGCTTTGCCAGGTCTCCTGAGGTGTCCGGCAGCGATATCCGATTTTATGAACTGGAATGTCCAGCGTGCCGATTCCCCGGGCAACCAATGATTGCAGAGACATGATCAATTCCATTTCCGTCAGAGATTCAACCTGAATATCTTCAACCACTGTTTTCATTTTCTCATTCAACGCATAGTCGAAAGCATCCTTAGCCAGTATCGTTTTAAGTGCGGATTTAAAATCCGGAAGATGACTGAATACCAGGTGGGGAGCAAAATCACCCAGCGGTGGCTGGAATTCTTCTTCCGGAATTTGAGGGAGATCAGTAAATTTCCATTCATAAACAGTGTGGTCAGACTTTTCGCTCACCTTTGGTTCTACTTTGCTATTGAAAAGACGGTAATTTAGAGATTCGCTTTTCGGGAGGCGAATCCTGACCACCAACTCTTTGATCGGCGAATCCGTGGCTAAAATTTCATTTCCCATGAAAGCGGGTAAGAAGCCGGGTTGAGTGTTTATTTCGTAATCCAGGTCAATAAGCGCATTCTTCTCCAAACCGGTGTGGGTGATCACCATCTCCCGCAGGGAATTATATGCCGGTGCATCCTTGGCAAATTTGGGAAGCACCTTGTTGTAGGCGTTTTCAGGAGAAGGCACTTTTTTGCCATCTGCCATGGTGGTCACACTCCGGTTAACACGGAGCTGCTGATGCGTGGTATCGTAAACGATGAAGGTTTCGCCGTAATGGCGGGAAAATGCAAAATAGGTTAAAAGTTTCAGTTGATACGAATAATGGTATTGCCACGAACCATCTTCATTTAACCGGTATTCTTTTACCATGTTTAAATAGACCGCATCGGGCTCCGGGGATTTTGAAAAACTTAAACCATTCAGTGCAAAAATTAAGAATGACGTAAGTAATAAAAAGGTTTTGTGTTTCATTGATTTTTTCTCCTGCAACTGTTTTTAATGGGATTGAATCATCGGTTTATCAAAATTTTTTTATTGATTATGTCTTTAGATCAACTAGTTTAATAAATATACGAATTTAATTTAAAAGAACCTCAACCCCCTTCCCCAGATATTTCTACTGATTAGTCAAAAAATTGCTATACTCCCTTCCCCTTCCCCTTCTCCAACGTGGAGAAGGGGAAGGGGGATGGGGATAGGGATGAGGTATAATTATCGTTATCATCTCATACATGTTATCTAATAATAATTCAGTATACTGAGCAAATTACATAATCAAAATTTTTTTATCTCTTAACAATAATTTTTTCCTTCGCCAATTTCTTTTGCGCTAAAACTGCCTGACGGTAAGACTCCCAATCTTCCGGTTGATAAATGCGCTTTTTCAGAACAACTTTTTCATTCAACATCAATTTATTACCTTTCAGCTTATAACCGCCACTAAATGAAGCACCGCTGCCATCGCTATTTTCAACTTCGGGCAAATAATTCACCGATTGATATTCAGGAAGTTTAATCTGTTCGTGCAGTTCAATCAATTTGGAGCAGCGGTCCCGAAAGGCGTATTTTCTTTTTTTCAACTGAGTGTTCATTGACAGATGCCGGTTAATGGAGGAGTTGTTGAAGAGGTTTGATGCCACAATTGGCGTAAACATAATTTCATTTTCAGTGACCACTGCATAATTCGGTATTTTGTACTGGATAGTCATTTCGATTGGCTCTGAATAATCGTAGGGATCGTCAAATTGAATATCTGTCAATTCCATCTGTGGATGGATTTTCAGCATTTCCTGTTCCAGAAAGGGCATCCAGTGTGCCTTAAATTCCCGCACAAAGGCGCGACGGATGCGGGCATCGGATTGTCCTTCGGCTTCCACGGTAAATGATCCGGTGACGGTGCCGTCTTCTTCGATTTGAGATGATCCGGTGATTCTGTAATAGTGTTTTTCAGGAGGAGAAAGGGGGGTGGTCATCAAATCGGCGCCTTCCGGCAAACCCATCAAATATTGCTGCTGCTGCTCCGCACTGGACCATAATTCCCGCACAAACGGCACCCAGGTGGGATCCAGTAAATGATATTCTCCGTCTTTCAACTTCACGATGGTCACACTGTGATTGAACTGATCTGCCGGAATATAGTCGATGCGGGAACCTGCCATGGTCATTGCAGCGTAGGATTCGAATCCTGCCGCCCGCAGCATGGTGATCAGCATTCCTGCTTTGTCTTTGCACACCCCGCAGCGGTCCCGGAAGGTCATTTCGCCTTTGTGCAAGGTGTATCCTTCACCCTCTCCCATGGAAATGCCAGAATAGCGAATCTCATCCGCCACCCAGTGTGTGAGAATCGAAATGCTGTCCAATTCGGTTTTGGCATCTTTTAATATTTCATCGACTTTCTGTTGAATTTCCGGCGTAACCTCAAAACTGCCGTAATCTTCATTCACGTTATAAAACCAGAGAGATTTGGCTTCCCAGTCCGGACTGGTGGAAAGCAGCAGCTTGGGCATCTCGTCAGAGAGCGCCACCATGTCCGGTTCTTTTTGATAGGGTTGAATATCGGTTTTCACAAATGTGTATTTGGTTTTCTTTTCACCAAAATGAATTGACGACTTCACTTCCCCGTTATAAAATTCGTACTGTAATTCCTTATTTTTGGGAAGAAATGCCTGATACACTTTTTCTTTGATGGGTTGCTCATTCCAGAATTCCACAATGTCGTAGAAATGACCCCGCATGGGGGGAATATAGCGTTCATCATCAGACTGGTCTGCCAACAGCGCGTAAGTGAATCCTTTTCTGAAAAGTTTGACTTCCACCGCATCGCCCGGCTCCAATCGACCGACCTCGATCATTTTTTCCCGTGCCCCCCAATAAATGGCACGGGCGGGAGCGGGATAATCCTGCACCTGTTTTAAATCCACTTCCTCGGTGGTGCCATTCTTTCGGTAAATGCGAACTCCCCGGATTTCCACATAAGCAGAAAGTGGATCGTATCCGATTTTGATCACCCGCATATTAAGCGCACCCTGCGGCGTCAGGATTTTATGCAAATGGTGAAAATTGACGTAACTGAGCCCGCTTTCCTGCACATCCACAGTAGTGCTGTCGTAAAGGGTGATATAATCAGCATTTGGATAATCCGATTTACCGCCGGTATTTTCGATAAACTGCCAATTGGGATCGTTTGCCAGAAGAAAATTGGCGAAAATCAATACCGGCATGGCAAGTAAAGAGATAGATCGAAAAAGGTTTGAATTCAATTTCATTGAGTTAACCTCCGTTATGATAAAATGAAAAAGTGAAAATAGATTTTTTGGGAATTTTCTGCAAGCAAAAAGAAAAATGGTTCAAATCTTTGCGGCGAGACTACGAAACAATTTTCTGGTAGTGTAAATATTTTTAAGCAGGATGAAAATAAATTTTTAAATTAACCTAACAAGAGTATTAACCTGGATGAATATTAACCACCCACATGGTGGTCACGGTGTGAAAAGCCGCCAGGCATAAAGCTCACTAAAATTGTAACTACGCAGAATTCTCAATTATTATTTGAGGCTTTTGTTCAGATAATTTTTCACATCCCCTCTGCCCGTTCGAAGCTGACCTGTGTACAAACTTGACACAGGGGGATGATGGAGAGAGTGAAATACGTTAATAGACCTTAACTGGTTTTCTTTAAATTAGAACAAATTATAATGTTTTCGTTTAACTTTTGTTTTGCCCCTTCAGGGCGATATGACGATTGATTGCCCATTATCTCAGGGCGTCGCCCTGAGCTATGATATTTTTCCCCGTTGGGGAAATTGCTAATAAGTTGATGTAAATTGAATCATTTACAGCAGACAAATAATGCAGCAATGCTCCGAAGGAGCAACATAATTTAGCCAGGGGCACCGCCCCTGGAATTGAAAACATAGTAAAATAAAAGCCCTGCCACGCAAGTGTCACGGTAGTGACCACTAACGTGGGTGGCTATGCCAAAAGGGCGAAATAGAAATAGAAAATAGCCCCACTGTGTCAAATGTGGGTAAAGATCAGCCCCCCTTCTCACGAAAGTGACCGCTTATGCGGGAAGGGGAAAAAAGGGGGATGTCGCTAAATATCACCGCCGCTTATTAGTTTGCAGTCAGGTAGATAACCCTTATTGAGTTGAATGCTTTAAATTTTCCAAATCTTCAAAATTCAAGCTGATACATTGAGTAGCCGAACTCAGGTAACTGAGCAGTTAAATAAAATTTTAAAAATACATTGATTATAACTTTATGATTCTTTGTGTTTTGTCGCATGGCCGCATGGCGGTAAACTGACCACCGTAAGGGTGTCTTCGTGGAATTATTCAGGATTAACCCTTTAACTACGGATGTGTTTTTGTGCGAGTTGCATATAAATAATCAATAAGTTAACAGTGCAATCTTAAACGACCAGAAGATTCTAAACAATCACGCATCACGCATCACACTTCACGAATCACGTATCACGTATCACGTATCAATGGTCTCAATCAATAATCCTGATAAATCGCGTATCCCTCACTCACCATCAGATCATTCACATTAATCCAATTGCCGTCCTTTTCAATCCAGATGTCCGCCAGATAGCGCCCGTATTTTCCCTTTTCATCCTTAAAGGTGTGCAGTACCACCTTTTTGTTTAAAATCAGTCCTCTCAGGAAGTCCCGGGATAAAAGTCCCTGGGGTCGCTCTTCTCCCCGGATTTCCGGCGCATTGATTCGTGCCAGGCGGATGATCTCATTTTTGATCCAACACTTGAAACCCATATCGATATCTACCCGGACGGTATCTCCGTCATAAGCAGAAACCACTTTGGCATCGTAATAAAAGAGATGATCTTTCATGGTGTCCCCTCAGTGAATTATTTTGGTTTTTCCAAAATCTAAATGAAAATTATGGATTAATAGATTGAAAAATCAACCGAACAGATTTTTATTATTTTGAGAGAAAATATACTACGGGCAAATTAAGCATTTTTTTACTTGAGTAGCTTCAAATGAATTTCATTGATAATTAGTACTACGGCGAAAGATATTTCTATGCCAGCGGATCCACACCCAACCGTCTGCCGATCGCTGGGTCATCCATCAGAAGCCGGATCTTCACTTCGTTTCGATAATATCTGGGTCGACATTGTGATATAAACACAATCTCGCCATCGGTAGAAAAATTTAATAGACCATAAATTCTATTCAGGTTTCCAATCACGTGCAGAATGGACTACTCCGCTCACTCGTACCTCATCATTATTCATGATGCGATACATTATTCTATATGAGCCATATACCAGCTCACGATTATTTTCATTATTCATTTCAGGTATTAATCTGCCCGAACGAGGATGCTTTTCTAATATTTCTGTCTGTGCAATTATCTTAATGATAAAAAGTGCTGCCCTATCTGCCGAATCTCTGGCAATATATTCTGCAATTAACTCCACATCCCGCTCAGCAGTGGGCGACCAGATTACTTTACCCATTTTTTATATAACCTTTTTTTAACTTCCTCGTGAGGTATCCCTTTTCCTTCTTCAATTTCTCGATCTCCATGTTCAAATTTAGCTTGTATATATAGTGCGTGAATTATATCATCGAGTGTTGCGTCATCCGGAAGCTTGTCGATTACTTCTTTTACTTTTTCTTTTGCTATCATTTTTTTCTTCCCTCTTTTTTATTTGTATAAAATTTAACATTTTGATTGTTTTAGTCCTGTTCGGGTTCCCAATCCCTGGCTGAATGTACTACCCCAGATATTCTTACATCATCACCTTTAATTTCATACATAATGCGATAAAAGCCATAAATGATTTCACGGCATTCTTCTTCCTGTTTTGTGCAATGCATGACCCACATTTTAGGTTTTCATTTCTAAAAGATC
>CAZVKP010000112.1:0-8816 GCA_964627635.1 uncultured Calditrichaceae bacterium
TCATTCAAATACCCGAAAAATTTATCATTTAAATAATTTGGATTGCGGGACTCTATCGCATAAATGTAATCGGATGGAATACGCTTCAAAAAATCGGAAAATTTATCCTGAAATGCCTGTTGTCCGGGCATTTTCTGCTTATTCAAATATTCAAACTGGAACATTAACGCACCAAGATAATCTTTCATGGGTTCCAAAATGAAAAGAAAATCCTCAAACAATTTGGCCGACAAAAAATAGGGGTTTTTAACCAACGGATCGTTTTTTGATTTGCGGTAAAAATGGGTGAGGGTAATACTGTTAGGGATTTTAACGGTAAATTTAAAATCGGGCGGAACGGAGCGCACATATTCGGTAACCGTAAACGGTGACGGTAATGAAACTTTATCGACACCGAATAAGGACCAGAACCACTGATCTATCTCCACCGTGTTATAATGCCGGCTATATTCTTCAAGGTGATTGATTTTCTTCTCATGAGAATAAATGAGACCTCGCCAAGAATCATATTTCCAACTGCAGGTTCCCATTCGTAACTCTGCCATAGAACACCTTAAAATGTATCAATTAATTTTCAAAATTCTGAGACATATCTCTCAACACATATTGCATGATAACGCCATATCGTGAAAAACGCAACCAAAACAACAGGAATACCGAGCATTGTAAAACAATAAATCCGGCGACGATACCCCACATCCGGGTATCGGGAATATAATTTTGAAGCCACCAGTAAAAGAGGAACAATAAAATTTCCAGCAGAATAATCAATAGATAAGAACCCAATAAATGGAATGGATAATTCCGGAATAACCGTAATGATTTCAGTAAACTGCTACGTGTAGAATTGCCATCATCCTTTACAATAAAAATTCGTGCGGAATCGATCATCATAAAGACAAACAGTAAAAGCAGACTGCCAAAGAGTACCCCGCCAGTGTAAAAATAAAAATAGATGTTCTCCACAAAATGGCTGGGTAAAAAAGAGCCAAATAGCATTAATATAAGAATTACCACTATAACGACGACAAAAATCAACAAAATAGTCCATAAAGCTAATCTGAGCATCCGCCCCAAAAATTTGCCGCATTGTGTCCAGAAAGTGCGAAGCGTAATTTTCTCTTCCCGGACAATGAAATGGAGTAATCCGCCTCCCAATAAAACCATTAAAAGTAGATGAATGAATATTCCCACTGAGAAAATATATTTTGATGCCTGAACCGCCGGTTCCATGAAATGATAGAATTCTTTATAGTAAGTAAAGATATTACTTTTTGCCAATACCTGAGTAATTAGCCGTCCGGAAATAAACGTCTCAAAAGCGTTTAGATAGGGCTTTAGAAAAACAATCGCAATAATCAAATTGAATAACCAAAACACCCCGATAATCTTCTTTAAGTTCCAGCTTCGTTTTAATCCTGAAACAATATCAGTAATAATCACAGTGCCTCCTCTATAAAGAACCAATTTTTAACAGGATATGCTGATAGAACTGCATGGATTTCAACCAGTGACGCCAAAAAGCTGTTTTATCTTCCTGAAATGTTTTTGAATTATTGGTCCAATTTAAGTCTAACCATATTTTGTTTTCAGGATCGATTTGGGCCGATACCACATGGCTGTCACGCCGGTATTCAAATATCCGATAAGGGTCTTTTCCATCCCAATGTTCCAGCAGGGTATCGCCGTTTTTGAATGTTAGCTCCACTTCAATTGGAAAAATAAACTCACCATTGCGTTTTATTTCGACTTGAGAGATATACTGATTTACTAACGAGTCGGCATTTTCATGATCAATTTCCTGAAATGAAATTTGTTTTACTTCATAATCCAAAATTTTGGTAGTGAACAGTGCCTGATCGAAAAACCAATTCATATTTTCGGGAGACATCTCATTTACAATGTTGATAAAATCGCCGGTTGAGGGATGCTTAAATTTCCACCTGGTGATGTAGTTTTGCAGGATTTTATTCATGAGTGCTTTGCCCACATAGTTTTCAAGCGTTTGTAAAATTAGTACCGCTTTGTCATAAACAAGTGTGCCATACCCGCCCATTTCAAACTTCCAGCCGGGTTTTACCACATAATCCGTATCCGGCGCTTCCAGATAATCGGATTTATGACTGTTATAAGCGCCAACCCTCACATTTAAAAAAGTGGATAATGAATTATGGAATCCATAATGGTTGTTCATTACCTTGAGGGCAGCATAACTGGTAAATCCCTCATCCAGCCAGGCTTCTTCAAATTCATTACTTGCCAATACTCCATAAAAATACTGATGTGCAAATTCATGAACGGTCACTTCCTCAGGAGCCAGCCGAATGTTATCCGGCAAACCCCATAGACTTCCACAGGTGATAAAACAAGGATATTCCATTCCGGCAGATCGAAAAGCGTATAAAGGCATATCAATCAGGGTGAGATTTGGATAGGGATATGGCATCAGCCAATCGCCCAAATGCGTTAAAGCAGCACCAATTGCTTCAAAGTACCGGTCCACATTTCCATGGTGTTCCGGCGCGTAAAGCAGCATTACCTTCACTCCTTCAATTTCCCTGGATTCTTCGAGAAAATTGGGCCAGGCTGCAAGCGCAAAATCGTGGACATCTTCTGCCCGGTAGTTTAATGTTTTCAGGGAATCGCCTATCTCTTCACTCAGTAAAACGCCACTGCTTCCCACTTTAAAGTCTTTCGGCAGCGTTAAATTCACATCATATACACCAAAATCTGCAAAAAATTCAGTACGTTTATGAAACTGATGACAATTCCACTCGCCGTCAATATATACACCGATCTTGGGAAACCATTGACCTAACAAAAAATAATCGTGTTTATAACCGGTTCTGGCAATAATTTCCGGTAATTGGGTCCGGAAAGTCATGTTTAAAACAATGATTTCTTTGGGTTTAACCGGTTTGGGCAAGGGAACGCGAATCACTGTAGAGTCTTGTGGATTATTATCGTCGGGTTGGATGTATTGTATTGAGTCCAACAAATCAACTGTATTGTTCAGTATTAACCGTTCAATATCCACACCGCCTGATTTAGCGGTATCAAAATCACCAATTCTGCGATACTTTCGAGACAAATTCTTTAAGAATGTGGAATTTGGATTTCGAAAGGCGTTCATATAAAGATGAAATTGAAGCTCCTCAATCATGTCTTCGGAACTATTTTTCCAGGTTAGTTTTTCATCACCGGAGACGATTTTATTGCGGGTATCCAATTGAATATCAAATTCATAATTTGCAATTCTTGGAGAAAGAGCCGTTTCAAAAACAATTTGTGCCTCAGCAGAACAGAGACTCAGTAAACAGATTATGCCGGAAAACAACAGGATTCTCATTTATTCATCTCCACAATCTAAAATATCGGTTGGATTAAATTAAGGACGTTTGGCAGGAAAAATTCAATCTTGTTTCACACTCTCTTTTTTGGGAACTGAGTAAACAGTGTTCCGTCCGGATTCCTTGGCCTTATAGAGCGCTTTATCCGCACTTCGTATCAGACGGTAAGCAGATTCTCCATCCTCCGGGAAAGAGGCAACCCCCAGACTTATGGTTAAATTTCCATTGGAAGTTTCTTTTTTATGTGGCAAGTCAAGTTTTGCGACCATCTGGCGTAGTTTCTCCGCCACTTTGGTGGCTTCGGTTTTGGAGAGTTCGGGACAAATAATTACAAATTCTTCTCCTCCATAACGTGCAACAATATCGCTATTCCGTGTATTGTCTAACATGGTTTGAGCAATTCTTTTTAAAATGACATCCCCTGCCTGATGACCGAAAACATCATTGTAGTTTTTAAAAAAATCAATATCAATCATGATAAGAGAAAATTTAGATTTATGACGTTTATCGCGACTGATTTCCCGGTTCAATTGCTGGATAAAATAGCGGTAATTGAACAAATTGGTCAACGCGTCGGTTACAGCTTCTTTCTCTGCCCGCACAAATAAAAACCTTAATTGTTCCATCAGCAGCAGGTTTTGATACATATAACTGGTTGTTCTGAAAAAAGTCTCCAGAAACCGATATTCAAAAGGCGCAATTTTTTTCTTGGAATACGCATTATCGAGAAAGACAAAACCTGCCCGATAAAAGGTTTCACTTGCCAAATATTCCTGAAGATTTTCCATAATTACATCAAGATCGGTATCCTGCCGATCGTATAAACTGGGCAGAAAACTTTCTAACAGCGGCTGAATTCTCTTTTTCATATCCACGGGTTGGAATGGAGTTTGTGGCGTCCCCAGGTAGGCAAAAATAAACTGGTTGATCTCCAATTGCCGCAGGTCATTACGAATATTTTCATCTTTTATTCTATTTACATTCGGGACAAAAATAACCTGTTTTTTTGAAAACAATTTTTGAAAAAACGGACTGTCAAAGGGATATTGGAAGTTTTCCCATTTCTTGACGTCAATGCCGCGGGCATAATTAATTTTCATTATGTTTTTACCTATATCCACATCCATAAACACACAGCGATCATAACCTAATTTTGTGTAAATACCGTCAACCAATTTTTTCTTCAATTCACCGGCACTGTTACAGGTTTGCAAATCTGCAAGAATGTTCACCTTGTTTTCTAAAAAACTGTTATAGCTCTGTAGTTTTTGGAATGTATTTGATAATTTTTGATGGGAGGCTTCCAGTTCCTTCACTTTGGTAGTCAAGCGTTCTACCAGTTTAACTTCATATTGACCCCGATAAAAATCCGTATCTTCCAAATCTATGACATCGCGTTTACCTTCTAAAAATTGCAGAATTTGCTGAGGGAAATTTTGCACGTCAATCGGTTTGGCAATATAGCCGTCACAACCTGCAATTAGAGAAAGGGAGCGGCTGTGTTTTTCTTTAAGACCGGTTAATGCCACGACAACAATTTCTTTTAACTGCTCGGTATTTTTAATCTTAGTGGTGAGTTCGTCTCCACTGATATCCGGCAGGTTGATGTCCATTAAAATCAGGTCAGGGTGTTCTTCCTCTGCTTTTTTCAATCCCGTTAGACCATCCGGTGCTTCCAGATAATCGAATTCAGGCGAGTTTAATACTTTGCGAACTAACATTCTGGAGCTTAAATCATCCTCGATGTAGAGAATTTTTATCCTCTTCTTTTCATCCATTATTAGACCTCTGACTCAGAGAAATGCTTATATTCAACAAAATTTGAACAGCCGGAAACACCTTTTCTTCTGAAAATATAGACTAAACTTTGATAATTTGCAAGATTGTTTTTAGCACATTTTTCACATTTCGAAATAAGTCGCAAATTGCGAAAAATAGTAACCGGTGTCGAAAAATTGACAATTGCATGAAAATATAATTTAAATAAAATTTTACTTTGTTTTTGTAAGTTACAATAAAACAATTTTTTATGCAAATAATTTCTCTGCGAAACAAAAATGGCATAATACTTGTAGGTTGTTGGAATGAAACACATAATGGTATGTGTTTCCAAATTGTTTTCATTATTGAAATAAATTGGATAGGGGATAGACATGAAAATTAAAATGAAAGCAAAGATGAAAGTAAAACGTTCACAGGACGTGAACGAATAGAGAAAAAGCCCTGCAGAGCGGGGCTTTTTTATAATTACCCATTATTTAAAATCATTTACCTGTTAATAATATTTCAGAAGGGCAGTTGTCCTTTACAAAAGACCGGATATGTTGAAAAATCTGTTCTTTTTCCACATCCAAACTGATAACATGATAAGATTGATTCAACTCTACTTTTATTTTGGTCTGCGAACCGATGTGTTTATGGATATAAGATAAATTTTCCGGCGAAATTGTCCGATCTCCCGAAGAATGGAACAGCAGGGCTGGCGCAGTAATTTCCGGCAAATCCTGGCGGGTATGCTCCAGTAAATTCAGCAGTTCATCGACACTTTTTACCGGATACTTTCTGTAACAGGGTATCTCATGTTTCAGTGCTTTATTGCGCACATCCGGTCCCTTTGATTTATGATGATATGGAATAATGTTTCTGGCAATTGGTAAAAATTTTAATCGCCAGTCTTTTAAAAATACCGCCCCGGCTAATGAGATGACCCCCGTAACTTTATGATGAGATGCCAAATGTAACACCAGAGATGCACCCATGCTCTGACCACAAATAAACACATGGGCACACTGGTTCCGCAGCTCCAAAAACTTCTGACGCACGAAAAAATACCACTCTTCCCATTTAATTCCTTTCAAATGTTCTGGTGTGGTGCCATGACCGGGAAGAAGAGGTACCGATATGGTAACCCCCAATTCCCCGTGCATCCTATCTGCAAGTTCCTGCCCTTCGAAGGTGGTCCCGGTAAATCCGTGAATAAAAAGGAATCCCACATCGTTTCCTTTTTTAAAAATGGGTTTGGAATTCGGCAGGGTCTGCGAAGCAGGTTGGCCGGATTGGGTTTGCGATATTTTCATTGTTTACGGCTAATAAATTGGATTTTAATTTTATTCTTTGATGGGTTCGTCATAACAATCTTTCCGCAATCTGCACAGCATTGGTGGCTGCCCCTTTTCTCAAATTATCGGCGACCACCCACATGTTTAATCCATTTTCCACACTCACATCGCGCCGCAAACGCCCGACAAATACTTCGTCCCGTTCTTCCGGTGAAATGGGCATGGGATAGGTATTTTGAGAGGGATCGTCTAAAATTATGATATTTTCAAAATTGGAAAGTATCTCACGGATTTCTTCCATTTCAAAGGATTTTTCGAATTCCACATTTAACGATTCCGAATGACCGGTTTTGACCGGAACTCTTACCGTGGTTGCAGTGATAGCCAAGTCTGGCAACTCCATTATCTTGCGGGTCTCTAAAATCATTTTCATTTCTTCCTGAGTGTATCCGTTGGAATTAAACACATCAATATGCGGGAGGCAATTAAATGCGATAGGATGTGGATAAGCAGGATCTCTACTTACACCATCCCGGAGTTCATCCTCTAACTGCCGGAGCGCTTTTTTACCACTCCCACTTACTGCCTGATAAGTGGAGACCACCACCCGCTTCAGGGTAAACGCCCGATGCAGAGGTTGAAGCGCCACAACCATCTGAATGATTGAACAATTGGGATTGGCAATAATGCCGTTATGGGTGTTCAATGACTGCGGATTCACTTCCGGCACCACTAACGGGATATCCGGCTCCATGCGCCAGGCGGAACTGTTATCTATAACAATGCAATTCTGCCTGGCAGCAACCGGAGCAAATTCCTTACTCACGGTTTTACCGGCAGAAAACAATGCGAAATCCACTCCTTGAAAAACCTGCTTGTCCAGCGCCTGAACTTTGTAAGACTCGTTTTTAAAACGGACTTCTTTATCCCTGGATTTTTCAGAGGCAATTGGAACCAATTCGGCCACCGGAAAATTCCGCTCCTCCAGTACCTGAATCATTTTTTGTCCCACCAATCCGGTTGCCCCTACCACTGCAACAACTTTTTCCGTGTAAGTTTGATGATTACCCATCCAATATCCCATATTTGAATTTAAATTCAATCCCTAATGACCGTCACTTGAATTAACAGTCAATATTGATGCTCTCAATTTCCGTAATATTTCATTCAATTTATTAAAATCCAATTGAGTTCCGGAAGTTTGATAAATTAACCGGTCTTTCCGGTTAATTATCGCTATATTGCATACATCCGCTTTAAACTGATAGTGCTTTGCAAATTTTCCGTCCCAGTCCATTAGGACCCAACGACTCTTTTGATCGGGGAATTTGCCTTTGACATATCCTTTAAGAAAAAATGGCACCCCTCTTAAATCCGCAACCCCTAAAAATCTCACATCCTGCAAACCGTCCCCTTTTTTCAAAGAATCCAATATAGCGTCAATCCACTCCCGATTATACTGACTACCGGTTTTATCACTACCAACCACAATTAAAATTTTATTTTCAAAATCATTATCGCTATAAACCCTGTCGAATTGATCTTTCAACTTAAAGGATATCAGATCAGATTCTTCCGGCACTCCAACTTGGTAACTAAAAAAAACCAGAAATATTGTCAAAAATAGTTTAAAAATTTTCATTTTGATTTAATGCCATTGAATTCATTTTATGTAAAGCACTTTACAGATTTCCAAAAAATTAGCTTTAAATTTAAGTACAGATTTGGATATTAAAAAATTCAATTTTAGGTAATTATGGCGAGTAAGTTCAATTCATTTATTTTTTTAATGAATGCATATAAAAAGTTACCAATGAATAACTATTTGATTAATCAATAATTAACATTATATTTGAAATTATTGGAAAGCAAGGGGAGATTCATAGATGCAATTTATTCTGATTTCGATAGTGGCTGGACTAATAGGTACAGGCGGTATGACACTGGTATTGTGGGGGATTACAAGATCTGGTTGGGCACATGCAGATATGGTGAGAGCCATTGGAAGTGCCTTCACACGGTCTTACGAAACATCCCTAAAACCGGGATTGCTCATTCATTTTGGTGCAGGCATTCCTTTTGCCATGATATATTTATTCGCTTTAAGCCTCCTTAATTTAAATTCATTTATCTCCAAACTTATTGCCGGAGGCTTTGTTGGATTTTGGCATGGTTTTGCTTTCAGTTTTGTGATGGTGATCTTAGCAGAACACCATCCGGTAGATAAATTCAAAAATGCGGGCTTTCAGGTGGCTGCCGCACACTTTTTAGCACATATTGTTTTCGGGCTGTTAGTTGGTTTGGTTATGGCAATCTTGGGTTATGGGAGTTGAACGGATGGAATCTCCTTATAAATTCAGATATCCTGACTTAGTCGTAATATACGGTTGTCTTTGTACGCCAGTGA
>CAZVKP010000113.1:0-5631 GCA_964627635.1 uncultured Calditrichaceae bacterium
GATTCTTACATTATTCAGCCCATAACAGCACAAAAAGTAAAAGAAAAAATAGAAAAAGTGCTGACTCAAAATTGAATTAAAGGCAGGATTAATAAATAGGATATTAAAGAATTGAAAGATTTAGAATTACAAAAAAATATGAACCCTTATCCGGGTGCAGTTGCTCTCCGGTACCGCCAATCTCAGGACTCAGCACCGAAAGTTACTGCAAAAGGACGAAATGAAGTTGCTGAGAAGATATTGGAAATTGCAGCGAGCAATCAGATTCCAATGATAAAAAATGCCGAATTATTACAACTCCTATTAAACGTCGAGTTTGATGAACCGATTCCTGAAACTGCCTTAAGTGCAATTGCCGAAATATATTCCTTCTTAATTATAATGGATGATAAATATGCAAATAAAATTGTATAAAACAATTTGTCTCTTTCTGAGTCTCTGGATATTGGGCTGCGGCTCAGGTTACAAGTTAGCCAAAAATCCCCAGCCTTTGGGATTCGTTCCATTTGCAAACAGAAATATGGCCGGACCAACAGAAGATTTGAATAAGCAGATGGAATTGGCACTGCGAAGTAGTGGTAGTTTTTTTGTACACAAATTAGACACAATGCCGGATGTCTGGGATCTGCAGGAAATGAAGGCTGTTGACGATGCGCTGGTTCAATGGATTGTCACAGGTGAATTTGTGTATGAAAGTATCGATGAAAATAAGGGAAAGAAAATTCCATTCGTGGTTTATACACCCAACGTTATAATGAGTGCCAAGCTTCGTTATCGATTATTTAGCAAAGAAAAAGACGGATGGCAGGATATAAATGAAATTTCCGCAGAGCAAAAAAAAGGCGGGGACCTCCAATTCATCGAATACGATGCAAGCGATCCCTCTCTGGCACTTGATGCAAAAGACCGACAGTTAATGCGACAGAGGACATATCAAAAACTTGCAAATAAACTAATTGAACGAATTGAGAAACAACTAAAAATTAAAAAATAAGAGTGAACATGGATCGTAAAGCATATTTTTTAGAGGAATTAAACGGTATTCATGAAGTCCCCACACTTCCTCAGGTGGCTTTTAAACTGATTGCCTTAATTTCAGAAGACAAAGCATCCATGCGGGAAATTGGTACTTTAATTGAAGATGATCCACCCATGGTTGCCAAGCTATTGAAAATTGTTAACAGCAGTTTTTACAATTTACGAAATGAAATCAAAAGCATCAAGCAAGCTGTTGTGATGCTGGGAATGACTGAAATTAAAAATTTAGTTTTTGCCATGAGTGTGTTCAGCACTTTTTATCATATTAAGGAAAATGAACACTTCGACTTTCTGAAATTCTGGAAACATTCGGCAGCCACGGGTAAGGTTGCAACGGTCTTATCCGGCTATCTGGATTTAGACTTGAGCAATACAGCTTTTATGGGTGGTTTACTTCATGACTTCGGGCGGCTGGTGCTGCAGCTCTATTTCCGTGAAGATTACCAGAAAGTTTTTGAATACAGTATCGAGAAAAATGTGAATCTTTATACGGCTGAGCGGGAAGCAATGGGATTTAGCCACGATGAAGCAGGTTACTGGTTAGCACAAAAGTGGAATTTACCGGAAGATCTGGCTAAAATTTTGAAAGATCATCACCAAATCACCCCCGAACAAATTGATAATGATCCGCTTACTGCGGTTATTCATGTTGCTAACCGGATTACAAATATCTGGGGTATCGGAATCGAACCTGTCCCGGTTATGGAACTTATTGAAGAAAATCCTGTCTGGTTAAAAATGTTGGAATTATATCCTAAACTAAAAGATTTTCCATTGGATGAGATGACACGAGTATTTGATATGCATCTCGAGGAGGCTGAAATGTTTGTTGAACAAATTTCGGCTTATCAAGAGATTACGGCGGAGGATTCAACCAAATGAAGAAAGATATTAAAATAAAAAATGTGTTGGCATCTTTGTATGATCTGGGACAATTAGTCAAAAAAAACGGCAATGGGGTAGATCAGGATTTGGAAAAGGCACGAATTCTAATTCATCGGGCATTCGATTTTCAACTATTCTCCATTTTCCAATATGACTATCTTGAAAAAAAGCTTATCCCGATGCACATTTACGGAGACCCTTATAACCTGGTAGATGCTGTGAATTTTCGGGTGGGTAAAGGGGCAACCAACTGGTCGCTTCAGCATAAAAAAACACTCCTTGTTCGGAATTTGAACCGAAACGCCAGCGAGGATCGATTTTTTGTTAACTCTTTTCTTTCAGTGCCGATAATTGTAAATGAACAAATGGTAGGAATTGTGGTCTTGGGTCATTTTTCAAAAAATCGCTACTCAGATACGGATAAGTTTCTACTGGAAATGATTGCCCCTTATTTGAGCGGTTTGCTAATGAAGAGTTATTTTAATTTAAATGAAAACAATAAAACAGAAAAAGTTCAGGAATGAACAATGATTAAGGGATTATATCTTTCAGTAGCAGGAATGCTTTCAAAAGAAAAGCAATTAGAATTCAACGCAAATAATCTGGCAAATATAAATACCATCGGATACAAAAAGGATAAAATATTCTTTCGTCAATTGATGGAGTCAGTCGATGCCGTTCAAACCCAACAGTCTAATGGACAACTTGCAAAAGGAAAAAATTTCACTGATTTCTCTTCGGGAACCTTTCACGAAACCGGCAATCCGTTAGATTTAGCAATTGCAGGAGAAGGATTCTTCGTTATTCAAACCCAGCAGGGAAGCATTTACACCAGGAATGGCAATTTTACTCTGAGCGCCGAAGGTCGCTTGGTCACGCAAGATGGTTATTCCGTAATGGGCACCGGTGGTGAGATTCAAATTGCCGGAAATGAAATCTCGGTGAGTGAAACCGGAGATATTTTAGTCGATGGTAAAAAAGTGGATAAACTACGAGTGGTTCAATTTGACGATCCCAATGCATTATTAAAATTGGGTGGCACATACTTCACCGACCAAGATAGTTCACTCGCCTACGATGTGGAAAGCAAAGACATTCAATTACGGCAGGGTTATTTAGAGAGCAGCAATGTGAACGGTATTAATGAAATTGTTGAGATGATTGAACTATATAAACAATTTGAATTTACACAAAAAATGATATCCACTCAGGATCATACGTTAAGAAAACTTATCAATGAAGCAGGCAGGACGCTTTAGAATTTAAACCAAGGAGGGCAAAATGGATAAAGCATTACAAGTGGCTGCATCAGGAATGCAGGCACAGAAACTCACAATTGATGTGATTGCAAATAATCTTGCCAATGTAAACACCACAGCCTTTAAACAAAGCGGTCTTGAATTCCAGGATCTCTTGTATGAGACTATCAAATCTGCCGGTGAATCTACTGGGGCAGACCAGACCAGACCGTCAGCTTTACAAGTTGGCAATGGAACACGAGTGGTTTCTTCTCAGAGAAATTTCAAACAGGGATCAGTTGCAGCAACAGAGAATCCACTGGATTTTGCCATTCAAGGAGACGGCTTTTTAATGGTTCGTATGCCGGATGGAAACTTTGCTTATACTCGTGATGGTTCATTAAAAATGACTGCTGACGGAACGTTAGTGACTTCAGGGGGATACTTTTTGGAACCTGAATTGAGTATTCCGGAGGATGCGGAGCAAATTGTCATTCGAAAGGACGGGCAGGTAGAAGTGACACTGTTTGGCGAAACCGAGCCAACTCCACTGGGTCAATTAGAACTGGCAAGATTCATTAATCCCGAAGGCTTGGAAGCCATTGGTGAAAATCTGTACCAAGATACTTCGGCTTCGGGTACTCCTTTTATTGGAACGCCAGGAACAGAAGGTCTGGGCTTGCTGCATCAGGGATATTTGGAAACATCTAATGTGGATGTGGTGAAGGAAATGGTGAATATGATTGAAGCGCAACGGGCATATGAATTGAATTCCAAAACTATTAAAACTGCCGAAGATATGTACCAGGTTGTTAATCGGTTAAAATAAGATAACAATATGTTTATGAAATCCGGAATAACCACACTTTTACTCACTTTACTCCTGGGCACGGTGTTCTATGCACAAAACTCCCGGTTCGTGTATCCTAAAAAGAAAATTCGTGAACAGGTACAGAGATTCGTAGCACGTTCTTTTTCCGAACCGAATGAGTCATATCGGATAGAATGGTTACACTCCATTCCCGAGATTCGTCTATTGCAGAAACCGGATTCCATAAATATTGTCTATCGTGGAAACCGGATTCCTAAAGGGAATACGGTATTAAAAATTTCCTTTTACCGTTACGAGAAAATTTTACGGAGTTTCTATCTATCGCTCAAAATTAATGTGTTTCAGGATGTTTGGGTAACCGGCAGGACTGTTCCGAAGGGGACTTTTTTGAAGAAAGACCGGTTGAAAATTGAGCATAAAGATATTACATATTTATCTGGTGCTCCGTTATCAAATGACATTTTAAATACAGATTGGATTGCGAAACGAACGTTGTCTGTTGGTCAAATAGTCACAACTGACGATTTACGCTTACCATATTTGGTTCACAAAGGTCATAAAATTGATGTTCAATATAATCAGGATTTTGTGAAGGTTCAATTACAGGCATTGGCTCTGCAAAATGGAGGCGAGGGCGATATAATCTGGGTGAAAAACCCTGAAACACATAAACGTCTGCAAGTGAAGGTCGTTGGTCCGAATCTTGCAGAGGTTATATAAGAAGATGAACTACTGGAAAGGAGTCATCATGATACGAAAATTATTATCAGGGATATTTGTTTTATTAATTTTAACATTTTTAGGCTATTCTCAGGAAATGGCGACTAATACCAGTCTTTACAGCGACATAAAGAGTACCCGGGTCGGTAAAGGCATTACCGTCCTGGTAATGGAATACTCACAGGCAAGTAACGATGCCAGAAGCGAAACCCAAAAGAGAAGTGACCATAATGTGAAGGTATCCGCTGGCGATGGTCTGTTCAGTTTCTTGCCCGAAGTTAATTTGGGCGGTGATGTGCAAAATGATTTCCGCGGTGATGCTCGAACTTCAAAACGTGGGGCGCTAAAGGCAAAAATTGCCGCTCGAATTGTCGGAAAAAATGAAGCCGGCGACTACATCATTGAAGGCAAACGGGTTATTGAGATTAATAACGAAAAAGAGATTTATATTTTGACGGGAAGTTTACGTCCTGAGGATATTCGGTCTGATAACACAGTATTTTCTTACAATATTTATGATGCACACATTGTATATAAAGGGAAAGGACAGGTATCCAGAGGACAAAAAGCCGGTCTGCTGACCCGGGTGTTACAATGGGTGTTTTAAAAACGCTTAAAAAACTAAAACCTCATTAATCTGTGAGGGAGATAATTGAAATGAAACTGTTGAAAAATTTTCACAAAAGAAATTTAAAACGAAATCGTTTTAACACTGGCAGGATGCCGAATCAGTGTGTGAACACTGAAGCTCAGGAGGGCAAAAATGAATCGTATCAAAAAGCAGATATTTATCTTTTTTCTCTGGTTGGTCATCCCCTACTTTTGTATTGGCGCAATCCGAATTAAAGAACTTGCACGTGTGCAGGGCGTGCAAAAAAAGCCGTTAGTGGGCTACGGTTTGGTGGTGGGATTGAATGG
>CAZVKP010000113.1:5641-8682 GCA_964627635.1 uncultured Calditrichaceae bacterium
ACACAATCAGTCGTGAACATGCTGCAGAGATTTGGCATTAATGTGCCACCGGATCGGCTGCGTCTTCGCAATGTGGCTGCAGTGATGGTTACTGCGGAAGTTCCCAATTTTTTATCTGTGGGAGATCGAGTGGCAGTGAATGTTTCTTCAATTGGAGATGCATCCAGTTTGGAAGGCGGGATGTTATTGATGACACCTCTCACCAACGAAAACGGAGAGATGTTTGGTAAAGCTCAGGGACCCGTATCGGTTGGCGGATTTTCGGTTCAAACTACCGGCGGTGGCGGGGTTCGGCAAAATCACACCTTAGTCGGGAGAATTCCCGAGGGTGCCATATTGGAACGAAATTTGGGCATGAATTACCAGGTTGATGATACGCTTTATCTTTCGCTAAAAGAAAGTGATTTTACCACCGCCCAAAGAATGGTGGAAGCAATTAATCAGACTTTTAATGATTCATTGGCATTTCACAAAAATCCAAGAACAATTGGAGTTGAGGTACCACCTGCGTATTATCAAACCCAGCAACAGAGTAAATTTATTGCAGAGTTGGAACAGATTGAGATCGATCCGGACGTCTCTGCACGGGTGGTGATAAATGAACGAACCGGGACGGTGGTTGTAGGCTCTAATGTAAAATTACTTCCGGCTGCGGTGGCTCATGGAAATTTAAGCGTTGAAATCGAATCCCAGCCCATTGTGTCGCAGCCGCCGCCTTTCAGTGAAGGGGAAACAGTTGTGGTGCCCAATACACAGGCTACCGTTTATAAAGATGAAGGTGAGGTGACTACGGTAACCGAATCTGCAACCGTGCAGGAAGTGGCGCAAGCACTGAATACATTGGGATTGACCCCACGTGATGTTATTGCAGTGCTCCAGGCGCTCAAAGAAGCAGGAAGTTTGCAGGCAGAATTGGTGATTATGTAATTTATGCTAATTTGAAAAGAATAATTAAATCTATGAATGTTTGGCGAGCTAAATGCTCTGAAGATTTGGGCTAAAGCCGTCAACAATCAAGATAATTAAATCCATTTTGATCCACTATCTAAAGATAGTGGCAATAAAACCCGAAATTATTTTAACTCGTCGTCCATATTAAATAATATGAATAGCATTAAACCAAAGATAGCACCAGATGAAGCCTTCTTTAATCAAAAGGTTGAAGAACTGAAAAGATTCGCTAATAATCCCAAAAAACTTAAGGAAGCCGCAGAAGAATTTGAATCACTTTTTGTTAACTATATGCTTAAGAGTATGCGGAAGACGGTAATGAAATCCGAGCTTTTAGGTAGCGGTCTGGGAGGTGATATAATGGAAAGTATGTTCGATGAAAAGCTTTCTCAAAATCTGGCCAGCCATAGCAATTTGGGCATTGCCGAATTGGTTTATCAGCAATTATCTGACCAGGAAACCACTAACGCAGTTAAAAATGTCCATTTGAATAATATGCCGTTGTTTCGCTCCAACAAAACCAAAAAAGCAGCAATTAGCAATTACCAGGCAACTCAATTTCAATCGAAACTTAAGCCTTTTGAAAATCACATTCGGGAAGCAGCTAAAGCTCACAAAGTAGAATCGGCTTTAATACAAGCTGTTATCGCAGCCGAGTCCGGCGGGAATCCAAATGCGGAATCACCCAAAAATGCCAAAGGGCTTATGCAATTAATTGATAGCACGGCAGCAGAGATGGGTGTAAAAAATCCGTTTAATCCACAAGATAATATTCAGGGCGGTACTAAATACCTGGCAAAATTACTGGATAAATTTAATGGAAATTACCGGTTGGCATTGGCAGCCTATAATGCAGGTCCCACTGCGGTAGAAAAATATAATGATATTCCTCCCTATGACGAGACCCGGAACTACGTCGATAAAGTGCTTTCATATTTAAAACAATTCAAAATTCCGGGAATGTAACGAATGGGCGCAACCAGCGTCAAAAAAATCGCGAGCTATGTGATTTTAACAAATTATTTATCACTACCTCACCAAAACTTGAAAGTGCCACCGCGCTTTTCCCGTCTGAGTTTGCACCATGGTTATACCCTCATTAAGTATTAGCTAAACTCTAAGTGAATTTTCCTTCCAATTGCTTCAGCATATTTACCTAACGTAGATAACTTAATATCTTCAGCATGGTTTTCAATTCTTGAAATTGCGGATTTTTTTGTATTTAGTATATTAGCAATTTCTTCTTGGGTTAAGCCTGCTTCTTCTCGGGCTTTACGAAGTAAAATACCTATTTTGAAATTTTCATATCCCAATTCAAAACTATCTCTAGATTTTGATTTTTTAGGGAATCGCTTATCAATATATTTATTAAGATCATCCATTATTTATTCCTTATTAAATATTCTTGTTTTCTTTTTTCTGCCAATATTATTTCGCTTTTTGGTGTTTTTTGACTCTTCTTTGAAAATGCATTTGTTAAAATTATTATTTTTGATTTATGAAAAAATCCTAATAACCTAAAACTATTATTACCAAATTGAACTCTAATCTCCCAAATCTCATCAGTATTTATAAGTTTTTTAAAATATTGTTTTGGTATTCTTTCATATTCTTTTATTATTCTAAGAACCCATAATACTTTTGCAACTTGTTTATCCGTAAGAGAATCTAAAAATTCTTCCACTGGACATGTATCATTTTCAGTTCTATAAAATAAAATCTGTTTCATGAACTAAGTTAACATGTATGTGAACTAACGTAAATATTTTTTTGTTCCGTATTAATGGGCGTGACGGCAAACATAACCGGACTGAAGGCATTGGCTACTGACGTTCGTAAACTTGTAAAACTTGATTTTGTTGCCAATGCTTTCCAAATACCGCCGAGCCCTTCAGTTCCGGTTGATGTTTTGGTTAGGAATTTTTTTGTACGCCTTGCTTACTTATATTAAAAGCTAACCGAACACTTTGAATTTACCCACTGATGTTTGATATTGTCTTTTTAGGTTTTTAAATCTCCGGTTTTAGTTAGCGCAGTTGCCCAATGCGACTGATTCCTTTTTTAATGCGGTAGTTGGGAGGGAGCCAGCA
>CAZVKP010000114.1:0-8619 GCA_964627635.1 uncultured Calditrichaceae bacterium
GAATATTGCCGAAGAACAGTTGAAGTTTTCCAAGTTATTTTTGAACGTTGCCTTAGGTAAGAATTACTATTCAATCAGTTATTATAGTGATTATGTTGTTTTATTTGCAAAAAAAGAAATGTTTTTTGATGTCTTATAAAAGTATTAGAAAAGCAACAGAGCTTTGAAGCTTAAATCAATTTCCTATTTTTTTTTACTTACTGTTCTATTGCTTCGACAAGTTTGCCGTAATATTATAACAAGAATTAATTTATAATTGATCAAATAGCTCCAAACTTCGCTGAAGATTATTTTTCACAATTTCTGTGACAGAATCAATAATGTGATAAATTCGATGATCAACGATGTTATAATAAACTTTCAGCCCATCCTTCCTGGCGGTCACAATCCCCGACTCCTGGAGTATTTTCATGTGTCGGCTTAGATTAGACTGTTCCAAATCCAGAGCAGGATAGATATCACAATTACATTTCTCTCCATCTTTCAGAAATTCAAGAATTCTCAAACGATTGGAATGCCCCAAAGCACCCAATAGGTCAGCTTTTAACTCGTAAATTCTTTTTTGCATTTTGTCCTCTTTATTCAATGACTAATCATTCATATTATAATAACTAAATTCACTAATAATCAAGTAAAATCTTTATTTGTGGGTGAGTAATATTCATGTCATTCAAATATAATTATTTAATAAAGATTAGTTAATTAGTTTAATACCAATTAGTTATGTAGCATCTAACTTTTTGGAAAATTAATACGCTTGGCTTGAAATTTAAATACGAGAATATTATCACACAATGTTTTATCACAACTAAATGCTTAGAATCCAGATAAATTTAAGTCATTTCCCAACGGTCATCGTTTGTAAAAATTGATGAATCATAACATTAATGTGCCTATGTAGGTGGAAAATAATATCCGTATAGCTGCTTTGCATTTACCGGGAAAGGTGTTCACTCAAAATCTCGCCATCATGAATCACAATACCGGCAATCTGCACTTATTTAGGCATCGAAAGGTAATACCAATTACCAAGCCTCGGAATACCATGAAGCCCAATGTAATGAGACATATATAATTTTACTATGAACAATGTGAAAGTATTCTGGCGGCCTCAGGATATATTTCCATTTTAGTTTTACATTTTTTAATTATTTATACTTATTTTAGTAATGTTGTCCTTAGATTCGCGAGATGTCTCAAATTAAAAATCCCGAACCTCAATTGATTCGGGATATGAAGTGGAAAGTGAGCCCGGAAGGAATCGAACCTTCGACCAACGGCTTAAAAGGCCGCTGCTCTACCAGCTGAGCTACGGGCCCATCAAAATGCGGGCAAAATATAGAAAAAAATGCCAGTGGTGTCAAGGTAAAAAACACATTGGCTATTTGCACAAAGCTATAGAAAAATTAATTTTACTAACGTTTTTGTAAGTACCATAACAGACCAAACCGATTGATCGACTATCATAATTCTAACAGAAATTTAGTTTGAAAATTAATGAGTGTTTTTTATTTTTAATAAAATATTTACAGGAGGACCTACTATGATTCGCTGGAGAATTATTGTAAAGTTTCAACCAGGAAATATGGGAACTGGTATTGTTGCGCTAAAGAAAATTGTAAATCACTTAAGACAAAATCTGGATTGGCCGGAAATCCGCATTTACCGCGGATTTATAGGAGTAGAAGAAAATCAATGTGAGGTTGAAGCAAATTTTAACTCTGTTGCTGAATTCGAAGAAGCCTGGCAAAAATGGGGTAAAAGTCCTGAAAGTAAAGTTCTTGTTGAAAGATATCACCAGGTAGTTGTTTCTGAAAAAATCGAAATAACATCGCTAGTTGAATGATCTTACTGAATCGACATGCTTGGGTAAAAAGGCCCCCAGACAGGGGCCTCTACAAAATAAATCCGACTATTCTTTAACCACCCATACTTTGATTTTTGTCTCAATTTCCGGATGCAGCTTGATGGGTACAGAGTAAATTCCCAATGCTTTAATTGGCTGTTCCAGTACAATTTTTTTGCGATCGATATCATATCCCTGCTCTTTGAGTGCTTCTGCAATATCCTGATTTGTGACAGAACCAAACATTTTATCACCTTCGCCCACACTTACTGCCAGAGTTACTGATACATTTTCCATCTTCTTGGACAAGGTTTCAGCATGCTTCTTCTCTTTATTTACCCGCACTGCTTTTTGACGATTCTCCTCTTCCATCATTCTGACAAAATTTGGTTTCGCCGGATATACGATTTTTCTCGGAATCAGATAGTTTCGCGCATATCCCCCCTTCACATCAACGGTTTCCCCCATTTTGCCAAGTTGCTCAAAATCTTGACGAAGTATCACCTTCATTTTTATCTACCTCATTCAGTTTTTATCCTATTCTACCTTGGAATATCCGACACAAATGGAATTAATGCTAGGTGCCGGGCCCGTTTAATTGCTTTTGCCAACTGACGTTGATGCTGATTACAATTTCCTGAAGTTCGACGGGGAACAATCTTTCCCTGCTCGGTTAGAAACCGTACCAAACGTTTTTCATCGCGAAAATCAATATATACATCGCCAGATTCGCAAAATCTACAAATTCGTTTTTTTCTTCCTAACATTTTACTTACTCCTGTTTTTCAGACTTTTTTTTGCTTTCTTCTTCAACTGCGGCCTCGTTTTCTTCAGAAGTTTCCGCATTTTCTTGCTCTTCTTTCTCCACAATCTTAGTCTGGGCTTCATCTTTTTCCGGGACAGTTTCCGCTGCTCGCTCTTCCGATTTTATCTGTGCTGCTTTGACCTCAGCCTCCTCCTGCTGTTTTTTCTTACCAACCGTACGTGCTCGCTCTATCAATTCCTTTTTATCAACTATATAAGTCATATGGCGCAAAACCCGATCATTTAGCCTGAATTCATCCTCTAACGTTTTTTGAATATTTAAATGGCTGTTTGCGGTAAATTCGATTTCGACATAATATCCATGGGTTTTACCACCAACTTGATAAGTAAGTCTTCTCTTGCCCCAGCGGTCGATATTTTTAATCACGCCGCCGTGATCTTCAATTAATTGTTGAACACGGCTGGAAACCGTTTCAACCTCGTCGGGATTTTGGGAAATATCAACTACGAAGATGGAACTATAAAGCTTTTCCATAACACCTCCTTTGGTCTGATGATTCCATCATATTTTAGATGGAATAGGATTAGTTAGTTTATTTATTACAATCTTTTAATAACGGCGCAAAATATAATAACAATTCTTACCGATGTCTAATAATAATTTAAATTATGGGTAATCCGATGGTCAGTCGATTACATGTTTTACTGGATTAATGGTGCGATAACCAGAGATACAACGGACATCAACTTTATTAAAATATTTAAAGAGGGTCCGGCAGTATCCTTAAAAGGATCGCCAACCGTGTCGCCTACAACAGCCGCTTTGTGGGAATCAGAACCTTTACCACCGTAGGCACCCGTTTCAATAAACTTTTTCGCATTATCCCACGCTCCTCCGGAATTAGCCATAAAGATTGCCATCAATACGCCAGTTAATGTGAGTCCGGCGAGCAATCCACCTAACATATTCTTATCATAAAAGCCAAAAATTACCGGGATTAACACCGCCCCCAATCCGGGAATTACCATTTCTTTAATAGCTGCATTAGTGCTGATATCCACACATTTGGCATGGTCCGCCTTTGCTTTTCCATCCATTAATCCGGGAATTTCCCTAAACTGGCGCCGTACTTCTTCAATCATGTTAAATGCGGCACGACCAACTGCACGAATTGTTATAGCGCTGAAAACAAAGGGTACCATACCTCCAATAAATAATCCTGCCATCACTTTAGGATTTGTAACATCAATGGTCTCTATCCGGGCGGTTTCCTGAAAGGCAGAAAATAATGCCAGGGCGGTTAGAGCGGCAGAACCAATTGCAAATCCTTTTCCAATCGCAGCAGTTGTGTTTCCGACTGCATCCAATTTATCTGTCCTGGCGCGAACTTCTTTTGGTAAATGTGACATTTCGGCTATGCCACCTGCGTTATCTGCTATGGGACCGTAAGCATCAACCGCCAGTTGGATGCCGGTAGTCGCAAGCATCCCAAGAGCAGAAATTGCAACACCGTAAAGCCCGGCTCCCAGATACCCGACCATAATCGCAATTGCCAAAAAGATGATGGGAAATCCGGTGCTCATCATACCAACCGAAAGCCCGGAAATGATATTGGTAGCAGCACCGGTTTGAGAATCTTTGGCGATTTCCTTGACCGGCTTCCGAACTTCTGAAGTAAAATATTCGGTTGTTAATCCAATGGCAATTCCTGCTACTAATCCAATGATCATTGCAAGAAAAACGCCATAGGAGGAATATTCAACCCCTTTAAGCATAAAGGTGTCCGGCAGATAATAATGAATAAGGAAAAAAGCCAGAATGGCCATTAAAATTGCTGCACCGAAAGTTCCTTTATTTAAAGCAGTTTGTGGATTGCTATCTTCACCAGTACGTACAAAAGCCATACCGATTATAGACACGATAATACCAGTACCGGCAAGCAGAAGTGGCAATATAACCGCATTAATATGGATCAATGCACCTATTACCATTGCTCCGATAATTGAGCCCACATAGGATTCGAAGAGATCTGCTCCCATTCCAGCCACATCACCCACATTATCTCCAACATTATCGACAATAACTGCCGGATTCCTGGGATCATCTTCTGGAATGCCTGCTTCCACCTTTCCAACCAAATCTGCCCCAACGTCAGCAGCCTTGGTATAAATTCCACCACCAACTCTGGCAAACAGAGCAATAGAACTTGCTCCCAAACTGAAACCACTCAGGATGGGTAAGACGACTGCCTGCAGTGTATCTGGTTCTATTCCGAAAATCGTTGAATAAATTATGAATAAAAGACTCAATCCGGTAACACCCAGCCCCACAACGCCTAATCCCATAACCGAGCCACCTGAAAATGCAATTTGTAATGCAGTGGTTAATTTATATTGAGCGGCATTGGTGGTTCGTACATTTGAGGCAGTTGCCACACGCATCCCGATGTACCCGGCCAGCGCGGAGCAAAATGCACCAACAATAAACGAAAGAACGACTAATCTGAGATTTCCTTGATTACCAATTGCCAATAAAATGGCAACTGCGGCGACAAAAAATGCCAATACACGGTATTCTCTCCGTAAAAATGCCATAGCACCTTCACGGATATGATTTGAAATTTCAAGCAATTTATCCTGCCCATAATCCTGCCGATAAACCCAACGGGTTTTAATAAATGCGTAGATCAACGCTAAAATACCTGCAACCGTACTCAGAGACACCAATAGCATTTGCACAGATATTCCTCCTCATCTATTTGTCTAATACATTTCCGTTATATCGATTCATTGTATCCTGAATGCCATTAAGAATAAAAGATTGAACAACTTCCGATGCTGTTTTAATAATAGTGGGTAATTCAGCCTTCTCATTTTTATTGAATCTGGATAACACATAAGCTGCAGCATCGACATCATGGTTGCCGATACCGACCCTCAGCCTGGGAAATTCCCCGGTTCCCAGAGTCGTGATAATTGACTTCATCCCTTTTTGTCCGCCGTGGCTGCCTCTCTCACGAAGCCGCAGTGCACCAAAAGGCAGATCAATATCATCATAAATAACTAACAAGTTCGATAAGTCGGATAATTTATAAGTCGTTAACACGCTCTGTACAGCTTTTCCGCTTAAATTCATAAACGTTAATGGCTTAACTAAAATAACTCGATTTTGTATAAATGTAAAGTCAGAAAATTTATAAAGTTTTTTATGAGATTTGAATTTCAGCCGGAATTCTTGAGCCAACTCATCTAAAATTGTAAATCCAATATTATGTCTTGTAGAGGCATATTTTGTGCCGGGATTTCCCAATCCAAATACTATAAACACGTTTATTCCCATACAAGAATATTAAAAAAGGAGAGATAAAAAAAGGGCTCTATTGAGCCCTTTAAATAATTAAGATTCCTCTTCTTCGCCTTCCTCTTCTCCTTCTTCCTCTTTACCAATAACTTCCGGTTCCTGCATTTCTTCTTCAAGTTCACCTTCAAGCTCTTCTTCAATTTCTTCTTCA
Organism: uncultured Calditrichaceae bacterium; assembly: GCA_964627635.1. Lineage (GTDB taxonomy): Bacteria > Calditrichota > Calditrichia > RBG-13-44-9 > RBG-13-44-9 > CAZVKP01. Next base: position 6,124 of record CAZVKP010000114.1, read on the forward strand.
GGTTTGGGATATTCAATGTTTAAAATCAATTCTTCCGGATCGTTAAAGATCTTCACATTCTCAACTTCAAGGTCTTTTATACGAAAAGAATCTCCCATAACAAAGTCAGAAACATCAATTTCTATGGCATCCGGTATATCTTGAGGTAAACATTCAATTTCCAGCTCCCTGATAAAATGTTCAAGTATTCCGCCATTTTTAACACCTTCGGCCGTTCCCTGTAAAGTAACCGGTATGGTGATGGTAATTTTCTCACCTTTGCGTATTCCCTGAAAATCAACATGAAGTATGTTTCCTTTTACCGGGTGGAATTGTATATCTTTAATAAAACACTGCAATTTTTTCTTTTGTCCTTCAACGTTCAAATTAATTAATCCATGGGAATCAACTAAAGTGGATCCGAGATCCTTCTCATTTAATAAAAGATGCACATTATCGTCGTGTGAAGAATAGAATTCTGCGGGTATCCAGCCTTCATATCGATATTTTTTAGTGGCCCCTTTACCGGTTTGTTCCCTTTTCTTTGCCTTAACTGATAATTCAGCCATAATTTCTCCTTCGTATAACTTGATTAAAAAAATGCAAGTAGAACTCCACTTGCATCCTAATTTTAAATACTCAAATAGCTGGGGTGGAAGGATTCGAACCTCCGAATGCCGGGACCAAAACCCGGTGCCTTACCACTTGGCTACACCCCATTAACTAACTGGATTCACTATAAATAACTCATATCGCGGGGGAAACTTTTCTGTCACATGATTCAAATTTATATCCTTATCGAAAATACCAAAGACCGCAGATCCACTTCCACTTAAGCTGATGAATTCTGCCCCGCTCTCTTTTAACTTATTTTTTATTTCAACAAGTTCCGGAAAAAATCTCAATACTACGTTCTCTAAATCATTAAAAAATAAGTGATTTAAATCAGCTAAAGTATTAACCTCCTTTATAACAGCGTCAAATTTAAGATTCTGTTGATAGGCAGTCAAGCCCATTTCAAAATTTTTATAAATATAACCTGTAGAAATGTGAATATGTGGGAAAACAATCAGAATTTGATAATTTGTTAAAAATGAGATGGGGATAACAACTTCGCCCCTCCCCTTCACCATAGCTGTACCGCCAACGATAAAAAAGGGGACATCCGAACCAATTTGAGCAGATAAACGAAGCAATTGAGAAATTGAGAGCTTAAGCTCAAACAGTGAATTTAGCGCTTTCAAGCAGGTTGCGGCATTACTACTCCCACCGCCCAGTCCCGACCCAGCCGGGATGCGTTTATTTATTTGTATTTCAACACCACTATCCAGATAATTATTTTCTAATAAGATTTGATAAGCCCGATAACACAAATTTTTGTCATTTGTAGGTATGGTAGAGTCGTTACAATGGATAGTTACTCCCTTGTTTTGTTTTCTAATCCGAATCTCATCCGCCAAACTGACTTCCTGAAAAATTGATTCCAGATTGTGAAATCCATCTTCCCGGCGATTTACAACTCTTAGTCCAATATTAATTTTCGCGAAAGAATTATATATTTCCAATCCAGCTTAATAACCCTGTTTTTGGTATTTGATATGAATTCCATACTTTTTCATTTTTCTAAACAAACTTAAGCGGCCTATTCCCAAATTTTCTGAAGCCTCTATAATTTTAAAATTAGTTTTCGCCAATATCCGTTGTATATGTATTTCCTCCTGCTGACTCAGGTAATCTTGCAAACTTTTATCCTCATTTAATTTTACATCATCCCAATTTAAATTCTCCATTTCCTGTTCAATCAATTCATTATTAATGTCTGTCCGGGAAGTTGTTAAAACTAACCTTTGAACAAAGTGTTTTAGTTCTCTCACATTTCCCGGCCAGTGGGAGCGGTATAAGGATTCCACTATATTATTCTCAATATTCTTAACATTTCCTTGGTATTTTCGATTGAATTTTGATCGAACGAACGCTAAGATCACATTTCTCAACAATTAACTCCAAGTCACTAAATGATTGAAAATTGAAATCCCTTTTCGATACAAAATTCTAAAAAATTTGGTAAAACTTCTAAAGTTGTCGGGTAACTCTTATCGGAATCATGAAAAACGATTATGTCACCCGAATCCACTTTTTTACAAAGTTGAGTAAATACTTTACTACTGTTCCATTTAAAATCGTTGCTCATGAGAGACCAAAGAACCATGTCTTTGCCAAGGTACTTAAGCAATTTTTCCAGATTGTTGCCAAATATTCCAAAAGGGGGGCGAAAAAGCGATCCGCTTTCCTTAAAATAGGTTTCAATTAATTCATCCGTTAGTTGAATTTCTTTTTGCATTATTTGTAAGGTCCGATAAATCATGGGATAATGTTTATACCCGTGGTTTCCTAATTTATGCCCATTATAGTTCAATTTCTGTAAATCTTGCCTGTATTTAAAAATTTTCTCTCCACTTAAAAAGAAAATTGCAGGCACCTGGTATGTTTCAAGTATATCTAAAATCTTAATAGTAC
>CAZVKP010000115.1:0-8611 GCA_964627635.1 uncultured Calditrichaceae bacterium
TATGATTTCTTATGGCATTTTTATCAGTTTTAGGCTACTTTTCGTCCAGACACTAGTTATCCACAGGATTTTCTGGTACGTTTTGTTGCATAATTTGAGCACTCATACCTGCCCATTCTGGCTGTTCACTATTTTGGGCCAAAAACTCCGGTTCTAACACATGCAAATGGTAGTGGGTATCGTTAAAAAGCGTAAATATAATTCTTCCGCTCTTACTTGAAACAGACAAAGTAGGAGATAATTCGGTTAAACCACTAACACCGGTTGCCACATTTGTTAAGGGTACGAAGTCATTTGTTGAAAACGAATAACGAAATACATTACTAACGCCATCAGGATCGGCGACAAAATATAAATATTTGCCATTGGGTGAAAAATGCGGATTAATGTGTTTGGTTGCGCCTTCCATGGAAACCAATTCAATCTCTCCGGTATCCACCTCATAAATGCCAATTTTCATTGCGCCAATCTTTAACTTAGATAAATCCGTATCCTGCCCACGGTCGGTAACCAGAACAATTTTTTCTCCATCAGGCGACCATTTCGGTTGAATTTCAGCGAACGGACCAGTGGTCAACTTTTTCAACGAATTTTTTTCCAAATTGTATAAATAAAGATCACCAATTCCGTCAGCATTTCCGGCGACAGCAAGTTTATTACCATCCGGGGACCAGGCGATATCGGTAAGTGCATTGACACCTTTCAGTCTGATGGTTCTAATAATTTCTTTGGAAGAAATATCCATAATAGCAATCTGATTATCCCCGTCCTTGAAAACAGCAAATGCGAATTTATCGCCGCTCGGAGACCATGCGCCTGCGGAATTCATGAATCGTAAAGCATCAAAGTGAGCATCAGTATTGGAACTGGCTAATTTTTTGATGACTTTATCTTTTTCCAAATCTGCCAGGAAGAGGTCAATCGAAAATAAATCTTTATTTGATAGATATGCAACATACTTTCCATCAGGGCTTACAGAAGGCGCTAAATTGATATCACCGGATTCTTTAAGTACTCTTTTGCCGACATCTTTGGGATGTGTTCTTTCTTCAATATCCGGCTGGTGAGTTTCTTTAATGGTTTTTATCCATTCTTGTGAAAGAGAATCAGGTGGCACCTCTATCGCCTTTTTAAATCCTCTTTTCCACCCAAATTGATTGACTGACCTAAAAAGTTCAGCAACGACCGGATCGCCATATTTTCCTGCAAGAAACGTCCATAAGGCATGTCCCCATCTGTAAGGAAAATATTTTGGATCTCTGGCAACATCGCCTATCGATGGGACATTGTCATGAATAATCGCATCCCGCAGCCACATAGCGGTTAAGGGATCTTCTCGTCCGATGGATAAATATTCCGCCATGCCTTCTATAAACCAAGTCGGTGCCCTGCCCCGTGATCGTTGATTTTTTTCTGCCATTGATTTCATAATACTAAATTGAAACGCATGAACCAGTTCATGCCCCAGCACATGATCATTCTCCTGATATATACCGGTTAAGGGTAAAACAATCCGGTTTTTAGCACCTTCGGTTACACCACCGGTACCCTGACTGATTAAGCCTCCAATCACATTGGTTTGCTGAAAATCAGCATGATTTGCATATAAGATAATGGGTTGATATTTACTGAGGGTATGACCAAAAACTTCAGTGAACCTGTTATTCCAACGCTCCAGCATTAGCCCTGCATCTCTTGCGGCTTTATCTTCCCTGGAATAGTGATAAATACTGAAATTTTCCGTCCGGAGTACTTTGAAATCGAAAGTTTCATACTGGACCTTGTTACGACCAAAATATTGGGAGTAGCCGGTTAAAGGAATCATAAATAATAATGTTAGGATTTTTACCATTATCTGGGGTTTAATTTTAAAATTAAATATTGAAAAATTCATTTTTACACTCCAGCTATTTATTTACAATTCAATATTAAACAAACTTCATGCTCCTGCAATTTTTTATACAATGAAAATGCCAAGCGATAAACAAATGGATGTAAATTTATTATTAACAAATTTTTACGAACATATACAATAACCATTATTTCCTTAAATACATTTGTCAGAAAGTCATTTTACCGTAGTAAGGATAAAAAATGATTAAACTTATGAACAAATGGTACATCGGATACATTAATGACCCATTTGACAATGAAATAACGGTACACAAATTGTAATATTGCGATAATCAAGAAAACTTTGTAATTGATTTAAATCTATTAATAATAAATCATTACATATTTTAATAAAAATCGGGCTGGAAAATTAATTGAGGTCATTAGAAGTTAATTGGTGTTAGACACTAATGATTGGGGATGGGGGAATTCCATAAAAAATTTAAACTGTTGAATTTAGCCTCGAAAACCAAATAGGACGGCTTAATTAAGCCCTGGTATCTAACACTCTGATTAATTGATTGTTAAGCCAAAAATGTTTAAGGGCGCCATTCCCCGGAAATCACCGATTGATCCGGTATTTCCACTTGATTTGAGTGCGAATTTATCAAATGGACATCCTCTTTCAGTTTAATATTTTCCCCGAATTTAACATCTCCCTCAATTGTCAAAGATTTACAATCGATAAGTGATGGTGTACCTTTGGGAAAACGTGCTTCCATATCATCATTCATCTTGTAAAACTTAGAATCCATGTCAATAACAATGGTTCCCAAATTTCGATCCGGGTTTGGCACAACCCGGTAATCTTCTGTTAATTGGTAAATATCCGAGCGAACCGCCAGCAAATCATTAGTATTTTTAACCGGAGCAAACCGGGTTCGTGGAACCCGAATAGCGCCGGCATTTTCAATGGCACCGATTGCAGCACCCATAGCGGTTTCCAACTGATATACCGGCGTTGAATCCGGATCACGCGGGTCAACAGTTTTACTGTTCCTGATCATGGGTAAGCCTAAAATGTTTTCTTTTTCTTCCATGACCTTTTTGAGTTCATTTAAATTGATCCATAAGTTGTTGGTATTAAAATACTTGTGTTTGGAGACATTTTGATATTCATCCATATCTTCATCGGGACACTGGGCAGATTCCCTTAAAATCAGTTGACCACTCGGTAATTGTGCTATATGCCCCCCTTTCTTGTCCGCTTCGGTGCGGTCTGCCACTTCCATCATAAATGGTAAATTTTGATCTATAAAATGCCCCAGTAAATAACTATCCATCACAGCACCTAAATTATCCGCATTGGAAACAAAAGCATATTGATAACCGGCATTCAGCAGTTTGTCCAGCATTCCGCTGGTAACAAGCGATGTGTAAATATCGCCATGTCCTGCAGGACACCATTCCAAATCGGGATTTTTATGCCATTCCACCGGCTGGAGATCAGCTTGTTTTACTTTGGGCACTTTGTGTTGAACAAAGTCCAACGGTATTTCTCCCTGCAAATCAGGATATTTTTCAAGGGCTTGGAGTGAATCGCGGTGCGTGTTGAAACTATTCATTAAGACCAGAGGAATATTACGGTGTATCGCCTGCCTGGCGATCACATCCAGGAAAGATAGACCGTTTTTTACGGTGAGCAGAGATTTAGCTTTATCCAATCCCATGCTGGTTCCCAGTCCACCATTCAATTTTAACAGTATGCTTTTGGATAGAGCAGACTTTCCTCTTTCCGCCAATTCTTTGGGTAATTTCTCAGCATCCGGTAAAGATTCTATTGGTTGAATGTCGGATTCAGGAATTAAACCGGTATGTCCTTCAACTAACAGCTTGTAATAATGTTTAAATCTCTTGATAATTATATCCGGTAAATCTTCGGATTTCATCTTTTCTTTAAATGGTGCAAATTTTTCGTCTAACTGACTCATTTTACGCCTCCGTCCGGAATTGTCTAAATTGAATTAATAGCGAATCCAACTATATTCGCGAAAAAAACATTCATTCTAATTGCAATAATACAAAATAAAATGATTCAGCAATCCAGGCAAGTTAATTCAAACTATGCTAAAGAAGTCCCTTAGCGCATAAGAATAAGTTTTTTAGTTTGGGTAAAATGCTCGGATTGTATTTGGTAAAAATACAATCCACTGGCAAATCCTGTGGCATCCCATTTCACATCATATTCACCGGCAGTAAAATTCCGGTCAACCAGATTTGCGACGATCTGACCACGGATATTATAAATTATTATTCGAACATGTTGCTTTTGGGGCAGTGCAAAATGAATGGTGGTCGTTGGATTAAAAGGATTTGGATAATTTTGATAGAGTATAAATTGCTCCGGTATATTTTCCTTTTTGTCAGGTTTTATGGCTGTGCTGCCCTGATAAAGGTTTTTGATTTCTTCAACAGATAAACCATAGTCATAAATCCGAATGTCATCCAAAGCACCTTTAAAATTGTAGCTGCTGTTATTTGGTAACATTTGCCCAACCGTGAGATCATAAGTCGTTGTATTTATAAGACCGGACCAGGTGGAAAATGAATTCAATTGCCCGTTAATATACAGTTCAAAATCCGAACCATCGTAAAATGTAGTGACATTATACCAGAGACCTGTTTTCACCTGCAAATCGGAATCCAAATCTACAATGCCTTCACCGGTATTAATAGTCCATCTCACCCGGTTGTCCGGCTTGGGAATAATGGAAACTTTCCAGCGGTTTTGCCAACTGCCGTGTGAAATTGTAAAAGCTTCCCGGGTGAGTAACTCATCCACCCGCATCCAAAAATTAATGGAAATGGCTTCACGAAAATTAAGGCTGTCGTGATTTGGAATTTGGACATAATCATTCGCTCCATCGAAATAAAATGCACTGTTTGAATTTCCTGAACGGTCCTCAGTTGGAACTGCCCCGTGAACGGTGCCATCATGCCCGTTTCCGCTTAAATCATTTGAATTACCGTCAAGCGGATAATAAGCCACCAATTTACCTTTTTCAAATGTAGAAAAATCTCTGACCACAACTCCAATGCTGTCTTCCACAACCCCGCCCAGACCGTCTTCTACCCGGCAGGTGATGTAATAATTTCCTTCAATATCAGGAGCCTTCCAGGTTACAGAAGAATCCGAGCCGGTTATGGTGCCGGCATCAGCGGACCATAAATAAGACAAGCTATCCCCATCAGGATCACTGGCTGAACAAAAAATTTGAGTCTCGGATTGGAGATCAATTTTCCGCTGGGATGCCTGCATGCTTGCAATACTGGGAAGCTGATTGATTGATTCCACCACTTCGATGTGGATGTAAGCCGAATCTTTACCTGAGTTTACATCGGTGACCACACAGCTAATTTGGTAATTACCGGGCGTTTGAGGTGGCAGCCAAGTCGCCATATTTGCATTTACAGTTATTTGACCCGAATCTACCTGCCAGGAAAATGTAAGCGTATCCTGATCGTGGTCTTCGGCAGCACAATAAATTAAAACGCTATCTCCAATTTCTATCGTAAGCGATTCTGTGTCCAGACTCTTGATTCTGGGCGGATAATTCGCCACGATATTTTCTGATCGATAATCCACCACCACCCCATCAATCAGCATTCGGTTTAAATCATAGCTCACTGTTCCACCTGATGGTGCAATCACCGCTAACAGTGCACCATCCGCAGGTATGTTGATAGTAGTTTGTCCGGTTACTCCTGTTGAAATGAAACTATTCTGCACTGCATCATAAATATCATGCACTCCACTTCCAACGTCAAGCTCAACCGTTTTTTCTTCCTGGTAAGGATTATAATAAAGGTAAGACGGATACGCCTGGTCATGAAAATAATCGGTTTTCAACAAATCGAGTTGCAGGATCATCGGAATATTGGTGGTATCAATAATGCCACCGAAGATACCCACATGAGATGATCCATAAAGCGCCAAATTGGTATTACCCCAGCCACCACGAACTGCATCACCGGTTGCAAACGGGCTTATATTCGGATTATGCAGATCAAATTCTCTCATGGATTCGTGGGCAATCACCGAAAGGGAATCGTACTGATGTGCCCAGGCTTCACTGTCCTGATTTTCATCCGGTAAATATTTGGGGTAGAAGAGGCGGCTGGCATTGGCAGCATTCAACACCCATTTGCCGATAGCCCGCGCAAAGCGGTCGTCATAACGCACCATTGGAACAAGCGCTCCCACCATCTCAAATCCGTTCATGATAAAGGCATAACCATCATACTTGGCTTCACCCACTAAACCGTAACAATCGTAATCTCCCCATCGTCTCAGCGTGACTCCCCAATTCCGAACATTCCCCTGAGGGGTGAAGCACCAATTCACCAGTTTTTCAACATCATATTCCGTCCCCAACTGTGCATTCATCCGGGCGGCAATATGCGCTCCGTAAGGCAATTGCAATTCATAGGACGGATTGGAATCCCATTCATTCAGAAATTCCAAACACCATTCAGCGCCGATACGGTATTTGGGTTCACCCGTTACTTTATAGGCATTGTAAAGCAGCCACCCAATGGCCCCGGCGGCTTCCGGTTCGGTGGGTGTTTCGGTATTTGGTGTCATATCCGACAGATACCATGCCCGATAATTCATAAAAGGTTTCTTCCAGGGTGTACTGCTTCCCCCCATATGTTCCGCCGCCTGCAACCATCGGTCTGCTACTGTTGTGAATTGATATTCAAAATCGCCGGTGCCCGGATACAGATCATAAAGCTGATAGAAAAATACGTTGGGCATGGTTTCATACCACCAATCGCTACCACTGCTGGCACTAAATCCGTTGAGATACACATTCTCTGTCGGACGCCGGTTGAACCACTCCTCGCACATTAACACCCAATTATTGCCGTCCTGATCGGATTTATCAATTCCCACCAAACTGGCACTGATCACTGCCGGCAGCGCGTTAATGGCTTCTCCACTTTCGGGACTTTTTGTTCCAACATAGCTATGTAGCCAAAACCGGTCACGTCCCGGATAGTTAATGCCATTGGAATCCCGCTCGATTAATGGAAGATATTGACCGGTCTTATTGAAATCAAAAACAAATTTATCATAATCGATGGTCACCTGTTTCCAATCCCGCATGAGATACGGCGTGGGTTGATTGGGCATTTGCTCCACCCGGGGAATGGAAATTTGCTGGGCATCGACGTGAATACATATTGTAAAAAAAACAAAATAAAATATTAAGAGAAAAGTAATTTTAAATTTTATCATCATAGCTCTCCAGGTTACCCTGCTTACAAACTCACAGGCTGTGTAAAAACTAGTTTTTGTTTAATAAATATAAACAAAACTGAATGTTCAATTTGTAGCATGACCATTTTTGTTTGAACTTCAGGTATTGAACACCTACAGTGTTCATGGTTCATAGGTTTAATACGGTTTCTACAAATGTTGAATTCCTAAAGGAATTCTAATACAAGTAGTAGATGCAAAAAGTTTGTTAAACCTATTGAAGAACCTCGCAGAGGTTCAATATATCTTATCGTAAAATAATGTATATTTATTCTTCCGGTTTCGGTGTTCAAACAGGCTCTCAGTTTGGACTGACATTTATCAACTTATTCTCCCTTTATTTTTTCAGCGTTCAAATAATCATTCAGTGAATACATTCTTATCTCATCTGTTTTAATATCAGAGTTTGCCCCGTTGGTAACGTGCAATATTTTCTCCTCGCCCGGAATAAGTGAAAATCCCCGATCCGAAAAGGTATAATTTGGATGATAGAGATCTACAAAAAAGGTGGGAACCTTAGAGCTGAGTCGAATAAAAGTCTCACCATTTTGAGTGAAAGAATCCATAGTAATGGATGCAGGAGCAAGCTGAAGATACTTCCAACGGCGTGTCGGATACACATCCCGGAAGATCATTTTTCCCGAATCATCGAATAAAGTCCCCACAAATATTGCCGGTTCTTCATGACTAAATTTTAACTTTTGAGGCGGAAACAGTAACCGGGATTCACTCTCTTGCATGGTTACCTCTTCCACCAAAGAATTTTCTATCTTTCCGGATTCAGAAATTTGCAGAATTTTTAGCTTTCCTTTAAATGCTTCTTTTGCATGATTTTGACCCATAACAAAAATTTCATTATTCTCATCTATAAAATAAATCCAGACAGGCTGAAATACCTGTTTTACCAGATAATAGGCTAACTTTGGCTGGTTTTGGGAATCTATGAGAGACCAACTTGTGACCGGCCAGCAATCGTTAAGCTGCCAGATGATGCTTCCACCGCTTTGAGGGAATCGGCTACGCCAGTGGGTTAAACAGGTTTTTAGAGCAAGCCCCTGGGTTAATTGGGAAAGATAAATGAAATGTTCCCACTCTCCATTCACAGGCAGATCTGCTGCCATAAACCGGTAAAGACGTTCATTTCCTCGCACATACTTATTGTGATGCGTAAAAAGTTGACTATGCGGATATCTTTGTGCTTCCGGAATCGCCGATTGCAACGTATTCCGGTTGGCGGGTGCTTGAATCCCGAATTCCGACACAAATAAACTTTCATCCTTTCGAACTTCGGCAAAATCTACCCAATATACCCAAAAATCCCATTGATGGCGGTTACCGCTATTGGGGGCATTGGGATCAGGTTCATCACCAAATGGAGTGCTTGGCCAGTACGGACGAAAAGGATCTTCTTTTTTGAGCAAATCAGGTATAATTTTATGATAGATGCGTAATCCC